>NZ_JAESIH010000050.1 GCF_016756745.1 Aminivibrio sp. | reverse complement strand
GCATGAACCGGGCGGGGGAAAAGAAAAAACGGCAGGAGCAGGAGAAGGAGCAGAAAATTTTTTAACTGCATCATGCAGACCGGAGCTCGGGAGGATTACCTTTTGTAGCCGATGACCGAACGGAGAAGGTTCTTTCTTTTTTCCGCATCCTCACCGTTTTCCACCCCCCTGGGAACATACCCGTCGATGACTCCCGCGATGCCTCTCCCCTGGTCGCTCTCGCACACGATCACCTGGATGGGGTTCGCCGTGGCGGCGAAAATACGGCAGACTTCCTGGCAGTCCTTGATCCTGTTGAGAACGTTGATGGGATACCCGTTTCGGAGAACCACAACGAAAGAATGGCCGCAGGCTGTTTTTTCCGCGTTCGCCGTGGCCACAGCCACCAGATCATCATCATTTCCGTCTTTCCGGATGAGGCAGTCTCCCGAAGCTTCACAGAAAGCGATTCCGAAACGAAGAGAAGGCGAAGATGTTACGAGGGCTTCGAAAAGATCTTCCACGGTCTTGATAAAGTGGCTCTGCCCAAGGATGATATTGCAGTCCTCGGGGAACTCTAGCTGCACAAGGGACCACCTGGTGATTTCCGGCATGGCTGTTTCCCTCCTCGTGTAATGTGCCGCTGATTTACGAACTCTGTTTTTGACAGGAACGTGTTTTCTTTTCCTGCAAAGGGAAAGGTGTCTCTATAATAATACAACAGGGGAGGCGATTTCGTAACGGCTCCCTTCCCACTCCAGCAGCCAGTCCGACAGGGCCGCGAATCCATGCCGGGCCACCGACGGCATGATGACATGGGCGACTTTCAGTACTTCCTCTGCCGCGTCTTCAGGGACGGCCGCGATATGGGCCGAAGCGAGAAGCTCCAGGTCGTTGTGATGGTCACCCGCCGCCACAACCAGTTCCGGCCGCTCCGGGAGGGTTTCGATCCAGGAGGCCAGGGCCGCTCCCTTGGATACTCCCGCAGGCAGGATGTCAAGAAAGCTTCCTCCCGCCTGAACCACCTCCGCTCTGCCTGAGAACCGGCTTTTCAGTTCGTGCTGGAGGGTTCTGATACAGCCGGGAACGCCATGGAAAATCACCCTGTACACCATGGAAGGGGAAGAGGGGCTTTCCATGGTATTATCCACCGGAACTCCGGAAGCGGCGAAAAAGTCACTGGTCATCACGTCGCTGTGCCGGCAAAAGGCCCTCTCGTCTCCGATGATCTGGAGTTCCACGGGGTGGTGCCACCCTGCCGAGACGATTTCCAGGGCAAGGGCGGGATCCATGGGGGTCTCGTATAGAGCCTTTCCGCTGAGGGGGTCCATCACCCTGCCCCCGTCATAGACTATGGCGGGAAGGGAGGAGCCGATCGCCCTGATATGCGAAATCGCCGTTGCAAGAATTCTTCCCGTGGCCACCATGAGGCTCCAGCCATTTTCCCGCAGGCGGGCGCAGGCAAGCTCCACCTCGGGGGACACGGTCTCTCCCCGGGAAAGGGTTTCGTCAATATCTGTCACAAGCAGTTTCAATGCCATTATCTCACTCTCCAAAAGAAAAAAGGAGACCGGGACGACCCCCGTTCGCGGGGGAGGCCAGCCTCCGTCATTCTCTGCTTCCTCATGGCCGCCGAAGCGGTATGAGGGTCAATTCCGATTCTATTTCTTCGCCGCGTTTTTCTTGAGCTCCTGGATCACGTCATCGGTAATATCGATGCCGCCGAAGTAGACCGCCGACTTCTCGATGACCACGGTCACATTCTTGATCTTCGCAACGGTACGGACCGCAAGCTCGGCCTCTTTGAAGATAGGCTGCATGAGCCGCTGCTCTTCCTGGGCAAGCTCGTTCCTTTTCGTGTTGAAAATCTGGGCTTTCTTGTTCTGGTCGGTTTCCTTGTCAACGGCTAGCTTCATCTCGTTTTCCTTCGTCTTACTTATCTGCTGAAGCTGCTTCGTCACGGCCTCGAATTTCGGATGCTGGAAAACGATCTTCTGGGAATCGATCACGCCGATTTTTTCCTCGGCTGCTTCCACGACGGAAGTAAAGACGACGAAAAGAACCGCCATTAAAAGAAAAACTCCCAAACGCTTAACAGAAAACATACAACTACCCCCTCGATACGTCGCTGAAATATCTGACACGGTTGAGATTGTAGCGGTAATCCGCACGAAAGTCCAGGTAAATTTACGGGTATATCACCTGGCTTCGGCGATGCGGCGTATTTCCTCCCCCACCCGTTCTACGTCGTCGTCTGTCAGCCCGTAATACATGGGAAGACTTATCTCCCTGGAATAGAAGGCCTCCGCCCGGGGAAAATCACCCTGCTTCCAGCCGAAATTCTTCCTGTAGTATGGATGGAGATGCACCGGCGGGTAGTGAACCATTCCCCCGATGCTTCTCTCTTTCAGTTTCAGGATAAATTCCTTCCGCCGTTCCGCCGGTACCTGGAGAGGATAGAGATGATAGGCATGCCCCTCGTTGCGGGGAGGGATTTCCAGGCCCGGTACAGAAGAGAAAAGACCGTCGTAAAGGGATGCGATCTCCTTTCTTCGGTTCACGAAACGGTCGAGCTTCTTCATCTGGCTCAGTCCCAGGGCGGCGTGGATATCGCTCAGCCTGTAGTTGAAGCCGAGAGCCTGCATCTCTGTGGACCATGGCCCGTCGGGTTTCCCTTCCATTTTCGACGGGTCCTTCGTGATGCCGTGGGTACGAAAAAGCCGGAGCCGTTCGGCATATTCGTCAGAATCGGTGGTGACCATTCCCCCCTCGCCGGTGGTGATGTGCTTCACCGGGTGAAAGCTGAAGGCGGTGAGGTCCGCCTCCTTTCCCACGGGAATCTTTCCTCTCCTCGCGCCGAGGGCATGGCATGCATCCTCGACGATGACGGCGCCGCACTCTCCCGCCGCTTCCCGAAAGGCGGCCAGGTCGGCCGGATAGCCCGCGTAGCTCACCGGGGCGATCACTTTCGTCCTGGAAGAAATCATCTCCCTGGCCTGTTTAGGATCAAGGCAAAGGGTGGACGGATCCATATCCGCAAAGCGGACGGTCCCCCCGAGATAGAGGGCGGCGTTGCTCGTAGCCGCAAAGGTCATGGGAGAAGTGATCACTTCGTCTCCCGGTCCCACTCCTGCCGCGAAATAGGCCCCGTGGAGGGCGGCAGTGCCGTTGGCGAAGGCCACGGCATGGCGGGTCCCCACATACCCGGCGAATGTTTTTTCAAAAGCGTCCACCGACGGCCCCTGGGTGAGCCAGTCACCCCGGAGCACCCCGACAACGGCCTGTATGTCTTCTTCATCGATATATTGATGACCATAGGACAGAAATTTCATTTCCTTCACCCTTTCTTCACCGCCGCCTGAAAAGCGGCTCTTTCTGCGTTCAAGGAAATAATTCGTGAGGAGCCGGGCGCACTCCCCCTCCAGAACTCCCCTTCGGACAACGCACCTGTGATTGAGCCTCGAATCGCGGACGATGTCGTACAGGGTACCGCACGCCCCGGCCCTGGGATCGGCGCATCCGTAGACAAGACGGTCAACCCTGGCCAGAACGAGGGCCCCGGCGCACATGGGACAGGGTTCCACGGTCACGTAAAGGGTACACCCCCGGAGCTTCCAGGATCCCATGGCCTCCGCCGCTCCCCGAAGGGCAAGGATTTCCGCATGGGCCGTCGGATCCTTTTCTTTCCGGTTGCTTCCGGTGGAAAGTACCTCTCCGTCCCGCACCACCAGGGCGGCGATGGGAACGTCTCCCCGCCCGGCGGCTGCTTCCGCTTCTTCCAGGGCCAGGGCCATGAACCGTTCATCCCTGTCGTTCATGGAGAGCCTGAATAACCTTCATCGGCGACGAGGTCGCCATAGGCTGAGGGCAGCCTGCCGGAAACGATGTTCGTCCCGGGCACCACTGTTTTTCCGCGGCTTTCTGACCTCCGGATCATGGCGGACACCGCCTGGTCCCCTCCATCGAGGGCCTCCGCCAGCACCGCGCCGGAAGGACCGGCGACAAGAACATCATCACCGCCGTGAAAATACAGCAGGAAAATCCTGTTCTCCGCAGCCCTGGTGCGGGCAATCTTAACGGATGTCTCCCGGGGACGGATCCCGTCCCCGTACCACACCGCCACTTCCGCTCCTCCGAGCATGAAGCATCGCACCGGTTCAGGGTTCCAGCCCTCATCCCCGCAAACCGCGCCAATCCTTCCGACAGGTGTATCCAGAGGCTCGAACATTTCCCCGGAAAAACGGCCGATCACACCGTCCGCTGAAAACACGACGGTTTCCCTGCCCTCCCTTGCCGGACCGCTCAGTACTGCGATGACGTCGCTTCCAGCAAGAAGGCAGGAGAGTTTTTCCGCAACCCCGCTGCATCCTTCCTCCTCCATGAAGGGCAGGCAGACCAGTCTGTTCCCCTGGTCCGCCGCCCGCACAAGAAAACGGGACGCCTTTTCGAGAAATTCCTCCCGCCCGGCGGCAGTGAACCGGCACAGAGCGGCGAACACCTCGTCCCCTGCAGAGGTCAGGGGATCGAACTGGGCGAGGTAGGCGCCGGTGAAAACCGTGTCCGCCGTGAGAATGGAATAGAGCTTCGGGGTACGTCCGGGCATCGGCGGACGGGGGGCCTCCAGGTCGGCCTCGGCCACCAGAACGCCTTCCGCCGACGAATCCAGGGACGCAACGACATTCCCCAGCGGGTCGATCAGGCGGCTGCCGCCGCAGTTCAGTACGGTTTCCGCCTCGAGCCCCACCTTGTCGGCCACGGCGATCCATACCCCATTTTCCGCAGCCCGGGCGGGCAGCATGTATTCAAGCTGGGGATTGGACAGGGTATCCCTGTTTCGCCCCGTAGAAGTAAGGTTTGTCAGGTCGAGAATCAGCCTCGCCCCCTTCAGGGCAAGAATGCGGCTGATCTCTGGAATCCGTCCGTCGGCGCAGACCATCATGCCCACTCGGCCGAATTCCGTATCCGCCACGGGAAAGGAGCTCCCCGGCAGGACATACCGCCCATCGAAATGCCAGAGGTTCGACTTGAAGGTCCGCAGCAGCTCCCCCCCGTCCGGCCCCCAGAGGACCGCCCCGTTGAACAGGGCCCCCCCTTCCTCCAGAACGAGCCCCGCAGCGAGATGAATTCTCCGGTTGGCGGCGTAGCCGGAGAAAACCGGCCTGGGGTCGGCTTCCCGCCACGATGCTGCCGGATCCTCACCGCCGAGGTAGTATGCAGGGAAAAGGGCCTCCGGCATGAGTACGAGTTCCGCCCCTCCGGCAACAGCCTCGTCCGCCAGCACAAGCGCCCGGTCAAGAGCTTCTTTCCACCTGGACACATCCAGGGCTCTGGACTGAACACACCCGATCTTCAAGGCTTCACCTTCCTTCAAGGGCCGCCTTGACCACTATTTTCCTAACCCGGCCGCCTGCTCCCATGGTTATGCATCCCTTGTGACCGTCCCAGGGAAAGAAGATGAAAAATCTGTCGGGTCCCCCCCGAAAGAAAACGCCGTCTCCGGAATAGGTACGGCAGTCCTCCTCTGCAGAATAGCCGGACAGAGGTTCGAGGTCAGCCTCGGGGGCATAGCCCACCCACTCCTCTCCCTCGAGGGCTATGTGGATGTCGGCGTACTTCCTGTGGGTCTCGAAGGGTTCCTCGGAGGAGGACCGGGTTTCTCTCACCTGGACGAGCAGAAAAGCATCATCCCCTTCGATGTCCGTTCGTCCCTCCGGCAGGGACTCCAGAGGCCGGGACGCGAGATATTCCAGAGACCTTCCGAGGCTGCCGCCGAGGCAATAATAGGTGCCAAGCCTGTCCAGGGTGTCCGTTATCATGAATCAAGTCCCCCCATCAGGGCGGAAATCCTCTGAAGCTGGTCCATTCCCTGGATATCGTCGTCCAGCATGGGAAGCTCGACGATAGTCATGGAGGAAAAACGGCTTCGTATCTCCCGGAGGTATCCTTCCTGGGAAAGCCGCTTCTTCTCGAGAAAAGGCCCCGCATCGGGAGGAATAACTTTGTTCACCACCACGCCGCCCACGGCAATTCCGTGCCTTGAAAGAAGCTCCACCGCCCTGGCCGTTTCCAGGATGGGGAGCTTCTCCGGGTTCAGCACGAAGTAGAATACCGAGGTTTCGCGGTCGGTGAGGTATTTCCTCGCCAGGGCAAACTTGTCCTTCCGGGCCGTAAGGGTCCGGATGATGGGGTCGTCGGCTATCCGCTCGGCCAGAGGCTTGTCGTATCTGGCCGCCATTTTCATCAGGTTCATGGCTTTCTGCCGTTTCTCTATGAGATGTTCAATCCAGGCGCCGAGAATTTCGGGAAGGGTCAAAAGCCTGAGAGTATGACCGGTAGGAGCGGTATCGAATACTATGGCGTCATAGTCCCTACCCACAGATTCCATGAGCTCGATGAACTTGTCGAAGATAGCCGCCTCCTCGGCTCCGGGAGACATGTAGGCGATCTCGATCTGCCGCTTGATCTCGTCCACGATTGCCGCGCTGACCAAGTCGAGCATCTTGTCCTGGATCGATTTCATGTACTTTTTCGCCTCCACCTCGGCATCGATCTCGAGGCCCCAGAGGTTCGGGGCCAGGGGAGCCGTCTGGAAGCCGATGGGCTTGTTGAAAGCGTCGGCGAGGGAGTGGGCCGGATCCGTGGAGACCACGAAGGTCCGCATCCCCCGCGCAGCCAGTGAAAGAGAGTAGGAAGCAGCGCAGGAAGTCTTCCCTGTGCCGCCCTTTCCTCCAAAGAACGTAAATTGTTTCATGGTCCGCTTCACCTCAGTCGAAATCATATTGGGCGGCCTTTTCGGCGATGATGAACTTTCTGTTCTGGATCCTCCGTTCCCAGGGTTCCAGATCGTCCGCCACGTACGGAAGAAGTTCGAGCATGTAATAGGACATGGGGTTCGGTATGCCGAGGAAATCACCGAACAGAAGCAGCATGAGATTGTCGTTGATGTCGAAGGCCTCTTTTCGGACAACGGCCATCCGCTTGTCAACGAACGTACCATGGTTGAAGAGCACGAAAAAATCCCACCCCGTGCGGAGTGCTTTAAGGAATTTATTCATGACATTCCGTCCCGGAAGGGAGCTATTTCCCCTTGTCGATATTCAGCACTCCGGCAACAGCCATGTTCTCCCTGGGCATATCGTTGATCATTATCCTGACCACGTCCCGCCCCACGTCCAGAGCCCTGCAGATCGCATCGGTCACCTCTGCGGCGAGTTTTCTTTTCTGATCCACGGAACGTCCTTCGAACATGTAGATATTGACTATGGGCATGGAAACCGCCTCCTCTTCTTTCATTGAAGATTACTGTATTTCAGGATGAAACGCAACGGAAGGCATAATCCTAAATCAGCAAACTTTTCAGTCAGAGGGAGTGTCGCTCCGAACATAAGGTAAATTCGCCCCCCCGGCCCAAGCCGGCATCGGTGACGCTGCCGGCGGATTTAGGAAAAAAAAGCCCGGCTCAAGGCCGGGCCGTTGCATACTGGAACTACTTCTTCTTCGGAGCAGGCTTCTTTGCGGGAAGCTCGCCGGTGGCGTAGGGATAAGCCTTGAAGGGAATCATTTCCTTGGACATCTTGACGAACTCCCTGCCGGCGGCGTCGTATTCCGTGGACTTGATCACGTTGCCCACCATGTCGTAATGTTTGATGTAGGTGACGGCAAAGTCCTTGCCGTCGGCGGAATACACGTAGCCATACTCGGTGAAGTAGAGACCGGAAGCGGTCTCCTGGTCGATGGCGAATTTCTCCACGATGAGATCGACGGTCTTTTTCTTCTCTTCGGGGTTGGTGTAGTATTTCCGAGTACAGGCAAAGTAGCCGTCATCGTTCTTGCCGTAGTTCACAAGGTACCACTGCATCTTGTTTACATCCTGACCTAAGTTTACCGGCTGGGGGGCTGCCGATGCGAAAGCCGCGGAAACCGAGAGTACAAGGGCGAGAAGTGCGAGAACAAAAAGGGTGATAGGGCGGAACTGTTTTTTCATTTGACTGGTACAACTCCTTCCGTATTTTTTTCTTTTCTTGTGTCGTGTAGTCTACCATAAAACGGCATATTCGGTTTTTCTCCACGGGATTATTCACATTTTCAGTTTTCCCGTCAGTTCCCTCCCTTCGGGAAAGCACCGATGCCGTAGCTTACAGGCCTTTCCCTTCCATCGGAGAGAACGTTCATGATCCTCCCTCCCGCATAGAGGGTTGAAGAGCCGCCGCCGTCGAGGTTCAGAGCGTAGGACACACCGTTTTTCTTCAATAACTCCGCCGTTTCCGCAAGGGTGAAGCCCACGCTGTGGACCGCATTGCGGCCGTCACCGACGAAGAAAAACCACTGGCCTTTGCCTGTGAGGCCTATGACAGACCTCGGATGGCGCTTGTTCACTATGGAATCGTTGAGATTTTCCGTTTCCATGGAAAGGGCGCCCTTTCGCACAAGGAAGGGACCTCCCTGGATGGCATTGGTCATGGATGTCCAATAGGGATCCCCGTCATTCACCGTCTGGACGATTCTGATACGGTCCCCCGGGACTATGGTTTCGGCGAAACGGGCCGGGGTGCCGTAGACGGCAAGGACCCGTTTCCCCGAAGGAATGGGACCCCCTCCCTCCCGCCGGACCTCCGTGCAGATATCGCCGTCGAGGACGACCTCCACCACGGGACCGGGAAATACCGGGGTACATTCACCGAAATGCCTGGTAAAGATCACCACGCCGTCTCCTCTGACCGTCCTGTTCAGGCCGGTGACATCCATGAACCCGCCGCCGGGAAAATGCACTTCGGCTCTCCATTCCATCCGGCCGAAGGCAGCCTGGTTCTTCCCGTTCCAGGCGAGAACGGTCCTCCCTTTATAGGGAGGATTCACCATGACGCCCCTCTCGATGATGGCGCCGATGGGTGCTCCCCGCTCCTTGCCGCTGATGCTGAAATACCCGCCGTTGATGGCTGCTATGGCTCCCGTGGTCATAGAGCTGAGGGGAGCAAGGGTGTACAGGCCTTCCGGAGCCAAGACGGGTCGGATGTCGAACCGGGCGGGGTCCAGTATGACCATTATCCAGAACCGGGGAGCCCCCGGAGTGTCCCAGCTTACGGGCGAGGCAAAAACCACCCCTTTCCTGCCGAGGCTTTCGCAGGCGGCCAGGAAGTCCCGGATGGGCCCGTAGGTGTCGAAAAGAGCAGACCTGACCCGCCAGTCGTAGTTCCGGCTGTCCACCGTTCCCTTGACCCCCTTGCCGGCCAGGGCATCCCGGAACAGTTCCGCCTCCTCCCTGGATTCGAAACCGTCGGCCGCCGCCCGCCACTTCGGTGGCCGGTCGTGGAGTCCTTCCCTGTGCACCTGCACCGTCATTCCCTTCACTGGGGAATACTTCACGGAGAGGGACAGACCTTTCCCGGCAGCCCGGACGATGGCGGCGATATTCTGCGCCTCCTTCGGGGTAACCTTTTTCGAGGGGCCGAAAGCGGTAACCCCTTTTTTCAGCAAGGGGGGATTCATGTTCAGGGCGGCCGCCAGGTATCCCCTTTCGAGAGGCTTCAGGCTTCCCACATCCCGGAAGGGCAGAGGCGCCCCTGAGAGAACATCGGCAACGGAGGCAAGCCCCAGGCTGTGGACGGCGAATACGATGGCTTCCTTCATGGTGATCGGGGCATCGAGCCTTCCCTCCGGAACAGGGATCAAATCGAGTTCGAGGGCCACCCTGACCATGTTTTTTTCACCTTCTGGAGCTGCAAAGCCTCTCGCCTGGAAAAGCTGGGTTATGAACGCGTCCTTTCGAACGGTCTGGGCTCCAAAAGCTTCTCCGGCAAACAGAAGGACCAAGATGAGGAGCACAACAACGGAACTCTTTTTCAGAGCGCGGTACGAATAGGAACGGAGGCCGAAAAAAGTGGTATTTCTGAGGGACATGGGTATTCTCCTTGAATGAACAGCTCGTTTCGGACGGGTTCATTTCAGCCGGATTCGCAACGAAGTATAACAGACGGCAGGTGCGGAGGATATACGAAAAAAGGCGGATCCGGTATCTGGGGAATATTGATGGCAGTTCTTAAATGCCATTCCCAGTCGCGATTTGATTGCGGTGAAGGGGACACTATAGGTAAAAAGGAACAAAAAACGGCCCCCAAAACGAGGGCCGTTCCTTTTAAGGAATAGGTTATTTCCCTTGCATTTTCTTTTCTCCTTCTTCCCGGTTTGAACGGGTTCCGAAAATAAACGCTCCGACCAAACTTGCCAGGCCCGATGAACTTAAAAAAGTACCGGAGAACGGGTACCCATGTAATATAACCAAACCACCCACGGTAATTGTTACCACAGACACAATTAGAGCGCAAATAATACCAGCAGTACTATCCCTTGCCCGCGAGGAAACAACTTGTTTTTCTATTGTGATCCTGTGAGCACTCTGGTTCTCAGCCATTACAATAATTCGATCTTGCGGCTCCTGGAACAATTTCATCAGACTTTGCAAGTATCTCTGGTAAACCTAAATCCGCAGGTTTTTCAGGCAGAGGGAGTGTCGCCGGGCATAAGGTGAATTCGCCCCCCAGGGGCGAAGAGATTATCCCCTGGGGGACAGCGCCCGGGCCGAGAAACCGACACGGATGTCGGTTTCACAAGCAGGCAACCGGCGAACGCAGGGAGCCGTGTTGATCGCTTGGGCAGTTGTCAAGGACGACAATCTGCACCCCCCGCCCAAGCGTTCCCCGGTGACACTCCCCGCTGGGGCGCGGATTTAGGGTAAAGGAAGAGGTCCACTATAAAAGGCCTCTTGATGTACGATTATGTACGATTTGGGATGTTGGCTTTTGTGGTGGAGGCTTATTTGCCATCAAACGATTTCATAGCAGATTTAATATCGTTTCCGACAACACGCCAATCACAGGCAATTGCCTTGGCATCAGCCTCTTCTGGAGTTTTTGATTCGTTATAGATGGTAAGGGTCGCCCCCATATCCAAAACTGCTGCCATCCCACCAATGAAACTCGGGCTTGCAAAAAGGAAGTCGGTCCTATTCATCCCTATCCCCTCTTTCGAAAGAAGAGAATCTTACCCCTTGTTTAGAGTCAAGAAAAAATTACCTAGGCTTTCACACTCATACGAATTAGGTGAGTACATATTGAGTACGGGTAAAAAAAACGGCTTCCCGTATAACTACGGGAGGCCTTGATATCCAGTGGCGCGCCGGACAAGATTCGAACTCGTGACCTGCGGTTCCGTAGACCGCCGCTCTATCCATCTGAGCTACCGGCGCCTGTCGGTTGTTGATGGCGGTGGGTGAGGGATTCGAACCCTCGAGGGAGGTTTAAGCCCCCCTACTCGCTTAGCAGGCGAGTGCCTTCAGCCTACTCGGCCAACCCACCACAATCGCGGAGTCTATTCTATTAAGGTACGAAACTTATGTCAATAGCCTCAAAAATGTCTGTCAGCTTACTTCTTCTCTTCTCCGCCTGCGGGAACCTGAACATCGCCGCTCTTTTCCTGCGAAGGGGCAGGTTCTTCAGTCTTTGCCTCAGGCTTGGGGAAAAGGTCGTGGTCGTGAATGACGATGTTTACCCTTTCCCTGAGTCCCCTGAAGAAATTGGACTGGGCTTCCCGACTCTTTTCTTCCGTAAGGAGGGACTTCACGTCGCCGCTGACTTCTTCGAAAGGAGCGGTTTTCTCCTCTACCTTTCCACGCTTCACGGCGATGAGGATGTCGTTGCTTGCGATCTCCACCGCGGGGCTCACCTCGCCGACGGCAATGTCCGCCAGGGGGGCCAGGACGTCCCTGAAACTGGACTCGGGGACGAAGACAGGCCCGCTTTCCGGGGTCTTCTCGATCACGTCATCGGATGTCACGGTATCCACGGCCTCTTTCCATTCCTTCCCTTCGGCGAGGAGGGCAAGAAGCTTGTCGGCTTCTTCCTTCGTCTTCAGTCGGATGAAATCCATGGAGTACCCTGCGGGTGAATGGAAGAAAGGAAGCTTCAGCTTCTCGTAGAAATCCTTCACTTCCTCGTCCTTCACCTCGGGAGTACCGACGGCCTTTTCCATGAGCTTCTTCTGGACGACCTGCTGGGCTATGCTCTCACGAAAGGCGCTCATCTTGATCCCGGAACGGTCAAGATACTGCATGAAGGCTTCCTTGGTGGGGAACTGTTCGCTGATTTCCTTCACGGCGGCATCGATTTCCTCCTCCGTCGCCTTCAGCCCGGATTCTTCGGCTTCCTTCGCGAGCCGTGAGACAAGGGCGATGTTCTCCAGAGCCGCCTGGTAGAGACGGGGCAGGTCAGCCGAGGTTACATCCCCGATGTTCGCCCTCTGCACGTAGTTGCGGAGCTGTTCGTCGAGCATGGAGCGCATTACCGCCTTGCCGTCTATTTCTGCAACGATGTAGTCTTCACCGCCGGATGAGCTTCTTCGGGGACTGTTAAAACCGTACATTCCAAAAATAGACAGGACGAAAAGGACGACGATGGCGATCATAATCCAGCGGACCTGAGACCTCAGGGTTCTCATCAACAAGGGACATCTTCCTCTCTTTCTGATTTCCGGATTCCAATGGGGTATTTTACCATAGTATGGATCAATCGAGACGTCAGACTTCGGCGAGACTGCTCCCTGTTTTCGACTCAACCTTCAGGGGCACGGCAAGATCCGCCGCCCGCTCCATGATCCCCTCCAGCGACCGCTTCACATCTTCCGCCTCGCCTGAGGGGCATTCGCAGACCAGGGAATCGTGAACCTGGAGGACAAGGCGGACCGTTCCTGAAGAGGGAAAGGCTGCCGCGAAGTCCACCATGGCCTTCCTTGCGATATCGGCCGCCGTTCCCTGGATGGGCGTGTTTACGGCCACCCTCCGCAGGGCATCCCTGTCCCTGGGGCTCACGGACACTTCGGCCAGGGGACGTATCCTCCCCGCCAAGGTCCGGGCGAATCCTCTCTTCCTGGCATCGTCATAACTCTTTTCCAGGTAGTCCTTTACACCAGGCAAAGCTTCGAAATACCTGCGGATAATCTCTGAGGCCTCCCGGCGGCCTATGCCCAGTCTCTGGGCAAGGCCGAAGGAGCTCATGCCGTAGAGCAGCCCGAAGTTGATCATTTTCGCCACCCGGCGAAGCTCCGGCGTGACGAGGGCGGGGTCAGTGGAGAAAACCCAGGACGCCGTCTCCGTATGGATGTCCCTTCCCTGGGCAAAGGCATCCAGCAGCCTCTTGTCACCGCAGAGATGGGCCAGCACCCGGAGTTCGATCTGAGAATAGTCCGCCGCCACGAAAACATTCCCTTCGCCGGTGGGGAGGAGTCCTTTTTTTATCCTCCCGGACCATTCTCCGAAGGAGGGCAGGTTCTGGAGATTGGGGTCCCTGCTGCTGAGCCGCCCCGTTCCGGTTACCGCGGGCTCGAACACGCCGTGGATGATTCCGTCCCCCTCCCGGGCCGCCTTCACGAGGGGCTGGACGAACCCGGAGAGCATCTTCGACAGCTCACGGTACTCGATAAGGAGATTGGGAACCTCGTCATAGGGCCTTCCCATGGAGGAAAGCCCCTCGAGGACAGAAATATCGGTGGAGTATCCCGTCTTGGTGGTCTTCCCCGCAGGAAGTCCCAGTTTTTCAAAGAGAAGCCACGCCACCTGCTTCGGCGAATTGAGGTTGATCTTCTCCCCTCCCCTGGCGGTGATTTCCTCCTCAATGCCCTTCAGCCTTGAAGAGAGGTCAGTCTCGAGAGCGCTGAAAGCGGGGATGCTGCATCCTATGCCGTGCCTTTCCATGTCAACGAGGACAGGAATGAGGGGGAGGTCCGTCTGCTCCATGAGGGTGGAAAGGCCCTCGTGGTCAGCTATCTCGCCCGCGAGTTCCTCGAACCTGACGGTAAGAAACCGTCCCTTTTCCGCAGGAGAAAGGGAGGCATACTCGGTGAAAAGTCCCTCGGGATGATGGACGCCGCCGTCAGGGTGCAGAAGGTAATGGGCGGTCTTGAAATCCAGTACGGAGGAAGGCGGGAGAAATGAGCTTCCAAGACAGGCCGCAGCCTCCTTGTAGTCCGGTAGCAGGACCTTTCCTTTTCCCCTTCCGGCCAGGGCCGAAAGGGCTTCTTCGCTGATTTTCCCGGCCGTCTCTCCGTCAGGCCCGGCAAGGTAAAACTCCTCCAGGGAAAGGCTGACGGGGTATTTGCCGATGATGACGGGGATAAAAACCCAGGAAGGAATGGAGCGTTTTTCGCCGCCGCTTCCCCTCGAAAGCAGTTCACCGGCAGGCGCCGCTACCTGTTCGCGCCCTTCTCCGGAAATCATCTTCCCGGCTATTTTCTGCAGCCCGAGGGATTTGCATCTTTCCAGGAATCCTTCCCTGTCGACCTCCCCGGGAAGGAAATCCCTGAGATCCTCCTTTGTATCGCAGAGAAGAGTCACCAGTTCCCTGCTCCGGTAGGCCTGTTCCCTGTTTTCCTCGAATTTTTTCCTCAGCCCCGGTTTGAGGGACTCAAGCCGGTCGTAGATGCCGTCGAGACTTCCGTACTGAGCGAGAAGAGCCTTTGCTGTTTTCTCCCCCACGCCGGGAACGCCGGGAACATTGTCCGCAGTATCGCCGAGAAGGGCAAGGTAGTCGGTCATGGCCGAAGGAGGGAAGCCGTATTCCTCCACAAAGCTCCGTTCGTCCACCCGTCTGAAGGAGGTGATTCCCTTGCCGGGGCGGAGCACGGAAAGCCCCGGCCCCAGGATCTGGAGGATGTCCTTGTCGGATGAAAGAATCAGGGTCTCCAGGTGTTCCGCGGCGGCAGTGCACGCCGTGGAGGCGAGAACGTCGTCCGCCTCCACGCCCTGCCGCACCACCACCGGTATGCCCAGGAGGGACAGAAGCTCGAAAATGAGGGGAAGCTGGACTTTGAACTCCGGGGGAGTGGGTTTCCTGCCGGCTTTGTAGTCTTCGTAGGCTTCGTGGCGGAAAGTGGGGCCGGGGGCGTCGAATACCACACCGCACATGTCGGGTTTCCATTCTTCCCGTACTTTCTGGAACATGTTGAAAAAACCGACCACGGCGTTCGTGGGCGTGCCGTCCGGGGCGGTAAGCTCCGGGAGGGCGTAGAAGGCACGGAATGCAAGCCCGTGGCCGTCGACGAGAAGCAGTTTTTTCCCCTTCATGGGGATCACATCCTTTTTCTTTTTGGTCCTTTTCGGCCTGACTGGGTTATAATAACCCATTGTCGGGATTCATGCACAAAAGAGTTCTGCACTATCCAACGTCAGGGAGGAACGAAAATGACGGATACGGTAAGGGTACGATTCGCTCCGAGCCCTACGGGGGCGCTCCACATCGGCGGAGGGCACACCGCCCTGTTCAACTGGCTGTGGGCCCGCCACACGGGCGGAAGGTTCATTCTCAGGATAGAGGACACCGACCGGGAACGGTCCACCAAGGAATTCGAGGAAACAATCATGTCAGGCTTGCGCTGGCTCGGCCTCGACTGGGACGAAGGCCCCGACGCGGGAGGCGATTACGGCCCCTACAGACAGTCCGAGCGCCTTCCCTTGTACCACAAGTATGCAGATCAGCTCGTCGAGGAAGGGAAAGCGTACAGGGAAGGAGATGCCGTCATCTTCAAAAACCCCGAAGGCGTGAAACTTGCCTTCGACGACGTGGTTTACGGCCATATCGAGGTCATGAGCGAAACCCTGAAGGATACGGTTCTCATAAAAAGCGACGGAATGCCGACCTACAACTACGCCGTCGTCATCGACGACCACTGCATGGGGATCACCCACGTCATCAGGGGCGAGGACCATATTTCCAACACTCCCAAGCAACTCCTTATCTATGACGCCCTCGGATGGGACTATCCCGCGTTCGGGCATCTTCCCATGATCCTCGGGAAGGACAAGAAAAAACTCTCCAAACGCCACGGGGCGACCAGCGTCTACGAGTTCCGTGATATGGGCTACATGCCGGACTCTGTCTTCAACTTTCTCGCCCTTCTCGGCTGGTCTGCCGGGGAGAACAACGAAATTTTCAGTCGGGACGAAGCCGTCGCCCTCTTTGAACTTTCCAGGGTGACGAAGCGGCCCGCCGTGTTTGACATGGAAAAACTCAACTTCATCAACCAGGAACACATGAAGCGCCTCGATCCCTACACGAGACTCGAGCTTGTGGAACCCTTCTGGAGAGAGATGGGACTTCCCGTAGACGATCATTCCAGGGAATATCTTGCCCAGTCTCTCGTGGTGCTCTGCGGAAGGGGACAGACTGCGAAAGAGGCTGCGGGCTACTCGGATTATTTTCTTTCCTTTGAAACGGTAAAGGCCCGGTATGACGGTTCGGATGTGGACGAAGCGAAAAGGGAGATCCTACGGAAATTCTACGGGGAACTCCTCGCCCTTCCCGAATGGAAAGCCCACCCCCTGGAAGAGTTCGCACGGACGTGGAGCAAAGAACATTCCGTCAAGATGAAGGACATCGCTATGCCCCTGAGGATGGCTCTCACCGGAATGAAGGTCAGCCCCGGAGTCTTCGAGGTGGCGGAGCATCTCGGTCGGGATGAAAGCCGGAAGCGCCTCGCCCATTTCGGATTCGTCGGATCGGAAGGCTAGAAAAACTCACCGGAAGGGAAAAAGGGAACGGACCGGGAATTTCCCCCGGTCCGTTCCCTTTTTCCCTTCCGTTCCTGCAGACGGCTTACTTCCCGTCTGCAGGAACGTCGACTTCCACTGGCTCCACGGCATCCTTCGGGCAGACTTCGGCACATTTCCCGCAGCCGATGCATGCCGATTCGTCAATGACGTGAGACTCCTTGACCTTTCCGGAAATGCAGCCTACGGGGCAGTTTTTGGCACATTTCGTGCAGCCGATACACTTGTCCGACATAATCCTGTAGACCGTCTTTTTCTCCGGCTCGTCGGCGGCGCCGGCCTTCGGCCCGGGCTTGCCCGTGTCCGTAGTGACCTGGGCCTTCCTGTCGTAGGAGGAGATGAGGTATTCAGACGACATGGTGAGGCACTTCACCGGGCAGATCTCGGTGCACTGAGCGCAGAAGCAGCAGCGATCGTTGTGGATCCGGATCTTCTTCTCTTCGGGAAGAAAGACCGTCGCGTTCGCGGGACAGACCTTGATGCAGAGCTTGCAGCCGATGCATGCCGATTTGTCGTAGTTCACCCTCCCGCGGAATCGTTCCGTCGTTTCCACGGGCGGGTTGAGTTCAATCTCCCCGTCCTGGGCCGCCTGAAGGGCGTCCGTAAGTGAATCGGGCATTGCCTGCACGGGGAAGGGGTTTGTCACCGTCTTTTCACAGACCTGCCTGAGCAGAAGCAGAGCCATCCGGTTAAGCATTCTTTCCTCCCCCTTTCTAGATTACCAGATCCAGGGATGCCAGGATCATTCCAGCGATGGAAAGGCCTGCAACCTTGATCAGGTAGAATTCGGACGCCTGCCAGATCTTAAACCGGCCGAAGGCCGTCCGCATGAAGGTGACAAAAATGATCTGCACCACGAAGACCTTCACCCAGAACCAGAGGAAATCGAGGGCATAGAGAAAAATGCTCCCGAAGCCGAGGAAGGAACCGAGAGACCACGGGAAGAAAATGGCCGTGATAATGGCCGCCATGGCAGTCGCTCTCAGGGCGAAGGTAATCTTGAACATGGCGAGGTTTGTGCCGGAATACTCGATAACGAGTCCTTCCAGTATTTCCGTTTTTGCCTCGGGGATGTCCATGGGTCCCTTGCCGGTCTCGCCGGGGACCACAAGCACAAGGGCGAGGAAGAGGCAGAAAATTCCCAGGAAGCCCACTTTGCCCACAACGCCCCACACAGACATCCCGGCAAAGGTCTCAAGGCTGAAGGGCTCGCCCGGCATCCCGGTCTTGTAGGCGACGTACGCGAGGGTACTGACCACCACCGCCAGGGGAAGCTCGTAGCTCATCATCAGGATCATTTCCCGCTGGGCGCCTACGTTGGCGATGGGGTTTCCGCTGGCGAATCCGCCCACGGCCATGGCAACGCCGGACAGGCCGAGCAGGTAGATGACGAGGATCATGTCCCCTTCCCCGCCCAGGATGGGAGGAAGTGAACCGATGGGTATGTAGAGGAACACGAGCAGCATGGTGGCAGCGGCTACCCAGGGCGCGCCGTTGAATGCCCAGGGCACCGCCCGCCGGGGAACGATGTTTTCCTTTCCCATCAGCTTCACCAGATCAAGGAAGGGCTGGAAAACGGGGGGGCCGATCCTCCGCTGCATCCTGGCATGAACCACCCGGTCCACTCCCTCGAAAAGGAAGGCGAGGGCAGCCACGAGGAGCATGAGCGCCGCGCCCGCAATGAGGCGCATAATAAGGCTAACGACCACCATTCTGCATCAGCCTCCTTGTTTTCTCTCTGCACTTCTCCAGCAGCTCGGCCCGGGTGACCACTTTCCGGGCTCCCGTCGAGCTGTCCGTGACCAGCATGCGCTCCATGCAGGAGATGCAGGGGTCGATGCTGTTGATAATGAGGGGCGCGTCCGCAAGCTCGTTATTCCGGAACATGAGGGGCCAGGAAACGGCGTTGGCGTATGTAGGGGCCCGAACCTTCCACCAGGTTACGTTTTCATCTCCGCCCTTGAGGTGGACCACGTGGGTATCGTCGCCCCGGGGCGCCTCAATGGAGGCCCAGCCGGTGCCCTCGGCTTTTTTGAGGAATGCGAGAACCTTGTTCAGGTTCTTCTCCCACATGATGTCCCCCTCAGGGAGACCAGCCATGATCTTGTCGATGATGTCGAGAGACTGGTAGACCTCGTGGACGCGGACAAGAAAGCGGTCGAACACATCGCCGTAGGCCTTTCCGTAGTAATCCTGGGGAACCACGGCCCGGACGCCGATGTCGCCGTACGCTTCGTAGGGAGAACTCTCCCTGAGATCGCACCGGACACCGCTCGCCCTCGCGGTGGGGCCCACGGCGCTGTAGCGGATAGCCTCCTCGTAGGTAAGGACGCCCACGTCCCGCAGCCTTGCCTTGGCGATGGGGTCTGCGGTGACCACGTCGTAGAAGGGAGCGAATTCCTGCTTGTAGTACTTCACCATCCGCTTTACCGCCTTAGCGAGCTCGGGGGTAACATCCCACCGGACGCCGCCCACGGTGGCCACACCGTAGTTCACCCGGTTTCCGGAAAGGACTTCGAGAACGTCCATGACCTTTTCCCGGAGGGCCATGCCCAGGTGGAAGGCGGAGTCGAACCCGATGGTGTAGCACGCTACGCCTGCCCAGAGCATATGGGAGTGAAGCCGTTCCAGTTCAAGAACAAGGGAGCGGATGTACTGAGCCCTCGGCGGCACGGGGACCGAAGCCGCATCTTCCACGGCCCGCAGGAACGCGATGACGTGGCTGAAAGAGCAGATGCCGCAGATGCGCTCCGAAAGATAGATAACCTGGATCGGGTTGCGGTCCCTGGCCATGAACTCGATTCCTCTGTGGATTGCTCCGGGGCGGACCGTGGCGCCCACGATCTTTTCGCCCTCGAGGTCCAGCCAGGCGGTAACGGGTTCTTTCAGGCCGACATGCACCGGACCTATGGGAACTGTATATTTTTTCTCCATGACTTCCCCTCCTAGGAAAGCTCCCGCACGTCGTTCGCGGAAGGCCCGGTCTCGTCCCTGCGCCATGGCTTGATGGACTCGTCCCAATCCTCGGGAAGGAAGACGAGAGCCTTGTTCGGCAGGCCGTCAAAGTCCACGCCGAACATTTCGCGGGTCTCCCGCTCGCTGTACTCCACCCCGGGAATCCGAGAGAAAAGGGACGGCATGACGAGGTCTTTCTTGTCCACCGGAACGGCAACGGCCACGCCGATGCGGTTCCGTCTCCCGGCAACCTGGAAAAGGGTGAAGTGATAGTATAGAGTCACCACGTCCCCGTCGTCGTTTCCGGAAATAATGTGGAACTGGGGAAAATCGAATTCGGCCAGGGTGTCCACGAAATCAAGGAAACGGTCTTTTTCAACCTTCGCCCAGATGTCATGATGGCACACGGTATCGTCCTTTCCGGCTTTCCTCTCACGGACTTCGAGTACCGCTTCCTCCCCGAAGACGGAACGGATGCGGTCCGCGACTTCAGCCGAAGATTTTGCAACCGTGGTATTGTCCACGGAATTCATAGGAAATCTCATTATTGCCCCTCACCCGCTTTCTGAAGGTCGCCCCTGAGGCGTTCGAGCTTCAGCACTGCCTTGGCTACCCCTTCGATGATCGCTTCGGGCCGGGGCGGGCATCCGTGGACGTAAACATCCACCGGAATGATCCTGTCCACCGGACCTACGAGATTATAGGATTTGTAGAACACGTCTCCGGAGGCTCCGCAGTTTCCCACAACCACGACCGACTTCGGGTCAGGCATCTGGTTGTAAATCCTGAGAAGCTTTTCCTTCATGAACTTTGTCACGGGACCCGTGACGATCAGCACGTCCGCATGACGGGGCGTCCCCACCAACTTCATGCCGAGCCGTTCGATGTCGTACCTCGGGCTGATGGTGGCAACAATTTCGATGTCACACCCGTTGCACGAACCGGAATTGCAGGTGGTCACCCACAGAGATTTCGGCAGGATTTCCAGGTATTTTTCGAGCTTCAACATGGGCCGACCTCCTACACCAGCAGAATGAACACGGCCATAAATGCGACGGAAAGGACGTAATATCCCAGAATATCAGTCGCTATGCCTGTGTGCATTCCGAGAAGCCCTTTGTAAAACGGTTCAAGGGCCTTTCTGTAGCCCCAATATGCGGAGGAAGCGGGAACGGAAAGTTCCGCCCCGTCCTCGGGGACCTCGTTTCCTGACCAGTAGATTTCATCCTGGTCGGTACCTTTTTTGAAATCAGACCTGCCCTGGGCGCGCAGCCAGAGAATGTAAAAGGCCGCCACGGCGAAGAAGAGAATCCACGCCCCTACGTCCCAGTAGCCGAATCCGGTATAAACCTTTCCCATCACATTCCACCTCCCATGATGGCGCCGATGTATCCGCCCTGGTCAACGAGAGCCCTGGCCGCCGGCTCCACAAGGTTGGAAAGAGTCCAGGAGGGGAACAGGGTGGCGCCGAGAACGGCGACCGTCAGTACCGCCATTCCTGCCAGCATGGCGGGAGGAACTTCCCGGACATGGAGAAGACTGTTCTTCTCGGGGCCGAGGAACGCCGTCTGGAAGACCTTGACGAAGGACGCCAGGGTAAGGACGGAGGTCATGATAGCTACCACGGCAAGAGACGGGTGAACGGCGAAGGACGACTCGTAGATAAACAGCTTGGAGACGAACCCGTTGAAGGGGGGAAGTCCGGAGATGGCCGCCGCCGCTATGACGAACATAAAGGTGGTATAGGGCATCTTCCTTGCAAGCCCGCCGAGTTCATTGAGATCCCTCTTGCCTGTGGCGTAATAAACCGCGCCTGCGGCAAGGAAGAGAAGGGCCTTGTACATCGTGTAGTTGAAGATGTGGAACACGCCGCCCTTGATGGCGGTGAAGCCGTAATCGGCCATGCTGCGGGCGTCGCCGAGGACGAGAAGTCCCACTCCAAGGCCCAGGAGCATATACCCCACCTGGGAAACGGAATGGTATCCCATCAACCTTTTGATATCATGCTGGACCACCGCCATGGAGACGCCGAAGAACATGGAGGCGAGGCCAAAGATGATGATCATCCAGGGAACGAAGGTGCTGCCCATGGCCACTCCGTAGATGGAGAAGCATACTCTCATCAGACCGTAGAGCGAGGCCTGGCTTACCGCCACCAGCAGGCAGGTCACCCCTGTGGGTGCTTCGGCATAAGCATCCGGAAGCCACATATGCATGGGGAAAGAACCGCACTTCATGGCCAGCGTGCCTATAAGGAAGACCAGGGCCAGCTTCTCCATGAGGCCGAACTTGAGCAGGCTGCCGATGGCCGCCATGTTCAGGGCATTGTATTTGCCGTACAGGCAGCCCGCCGCGATCAGGAAGACCATGGAGCTCACTTGCGAGATGAGGGCGTATTTGAAGCTTGCCTCCACCGCCTCCGCTCTGTCGCGCCAAAAGGCTACCAGGCCGAAGGTGGCGATGGAAGAAATCTCTATGAATATGAAGAAGTTGAAAAGGTCTCCCGTCACCATCATGCCCAGCATGCCGAGGGTGAGAAGGAAGTAGAGGGAGACGAAGCGGCCCAGGCCCGTGAATTTCTCCATGTAGTTCATGGAGAAAAGCGCTCCGGCAAGGGAGGCGATGGCGCCGCATACAGCCATGAAGGCGCTGAAGGAGTCCACCTCCATGATGATTCGGATTGGAAGGGCCATGCCCGAGGGCAGGGTAAGATTGAAACTTTCTCCGCCCATCACGTAGACGGCCGTTCCTCCGGCGAGAACATGCCTCCAGAGCAGAAGAGCGATAACAAGGACCAAAGAGGAAAGTCCTGCCAAGAGAACGTTTCTCGCTGTTTTCCCCGCCTTGGAGACGAGAGGGGCGATAAAGGCACCGAAGAGAGGGACAATCAGCAACAGCGCGGGAAGGTGATCGCTCCAGTTCATCCTCTCAGCCTCCTTATTTCGTCCACATTAAGGGTCCCGTAATGCCGGTAGAGAAGTATAATGATGGACAGAAGCAGAGCCGTGGTGGCCAGGGCGATGACGATGGCGGTCAGGGTCATTGCCTGGGGTGTCGGAAGCACCATGACCGTTCCCTCACCGGCGAGATAGTGAATGGGAATTGTTCCTCCGGCACGGTACCCCAAGGCGACAAGAAACAGGTTGACCGCTGAACTGATGATGCCGATTGCGATGGCGATCTTGATGAGGTTTTTTTCCATGAAGATCGTCACCAGGCCGGCCAAAAAAAGAAGACCGACCAGGAAAAAAGGCGCGTTAGCAATCACGGCCAAACTCCTCCTTTTTTTTATCGGTCATGGCCGATTTCCATCTCCAGGGACGAACCCTGGAACATCCTGATTCCCCTGAACATTGTCAGAATGATCAGGGAAAGAGCACCGACCACCTCAAGTCCAACGGCGATGGACATGAGGGCGATGGTGCCGCATTCGGGGACAATCATCCCTTCGCCGCCCACAAAAGGCTTCACGAAGGAGTTGTAGAAGAAAGAGTTGGGAAACCCCCACAGGGCCAGAAGCAGGAAGGCCAGGAGTCCGATTTCCTCGAACAGGTCGTAGAGTGCATTCTTCGCCCATCCCAGCACCTTCCTGCCTCCATAGGCCACCAGCAGGAAGGCCATGAAGGTTGCCGTAATGGCTCCTCCCTGGAAGCCGCCTCCCGGGGTCATGTATCCGTGGACAAGCACGTTCACCCCGAAGACGATCATGAACCACGCAAATAGGTCACAGACAGTGCGGACCACTATGGAAAGCGGATTCATTATTTTTTTCTCCCTTCCCTGAAAAGAACCGAAATCGAGCAGAGAGCGGTAAACAAAACCGCAGCCTCGCCGATAGTGTCGAATCCCCTGTAATCGAACACCACGGCGGTGACGATGTTTTCCGCAGAGCGGTTAGGCAGGGAATCCGCCAGAAAGAAGTCATCCATGGGAGCCTTTCCGGGGTCGCCGAAAGGATGGACATTGTCCGCTGCGCCCAGAACCAAGGCGCCCAGGAGAATGGCCGCCACAACAAAAAGGGTCTTTTTCATCGCCGCTGCCCTCCTTCGCGCCTCTTCAACCGGCCGCAGGCCCGAAGAGTGATGATAAAGATGGTGGTGCTCAGGCCGGCCCCGATGGCAGCTTCGGCAATGGCCACGTCCGGAGCCTTCAGAAAATAGAACTCCAGCGCCATCATCAAGCTGAAAACGGCGAAAGATATGACCGCGGAAATAAGATCCTTGAACCACAGGGCAAAAAAAGCCGCCAGAGCCAAGACAGTCAGAATGGCAAGGTGCAGCACCGTATTCATTACCGGGATTCCCCTCCTTCGCGACTCTCTTCAAGTCTGTCCACCACGGCCTTCGCAGGCAAAACGCCGCTGCGGTGAGCCGCCCTGGCGATGGCGTGGGCTCCAGTGGCGTTTGTCACGAGAAGGACAAACATCGCCACGATGGTGTGGATTGCCAGCACTACAAAACGGGCCTCTCCTGTCTGGAGCAGTCTGCCGAGGGAATACAGCACTACCGCCACAGCAATGAAGATAGTACCAAAGGTGGTGCACTTCGTCGCACCGTGGAGTCTGGTGTACACATCAGGGAAACGGTAGAGGGAGAAGGTTCCTAGAGAGTTGAAAGTCAGGCTTACCAGCAGAGAAAGAAAAATCAACGGTAAAAAGAAAATATAAAACACTGAGCCTACACCTCCCCTTCGATGTACCGAGCGATAAACATGGTTCCCACGAAGGAAAGTCCCGCATAGACTATGGCCACATCCACCATGACCACCGAGTCGAAGACCACGGCAAGAAGCATCATGAGCCCCACCACAAGGGTGTTCAGAGTGTCCAGGGCAACCACCCTGTCGGGGACCGTCGGTCCGGCGATGAGACGTCCGAAAACGCCGAAGGCAAGGATACCAATGACCGCCGCAGTAAACAATACGATATGGACCGTCATTCAGCCAACCTCCTTGCCCAGAGGGCGAATTTTCCGTACAACTGCTCCTCCGAAGGATTTTCGTCCTCCACGTAGATCCAGTGGATGTAAAATTCCCCCGCATCGTCCACATCCACGGTGAGCGTCCCCGGCGTAAGCGTGATGGAATTCGCCAGCACCGTCTTGGCGACATCGCTGTTCAATCCGGGGTTCACCCTGACGATGCCGGGCCGAATGTTTCCGGTGATGACCCGTATCGCTACATCGATGTTCGCCTTCGCCATGCCGAGGGCAAAGGGCCCGAAAAGATAGGTCACAAAGTCGAGCCAGCGTTTGGGCTCGAGTCCCCGTCTGCTGAGTTTCCTCCCCGGATGCCATGTGGTGTAGGCATAGGTGACAACTCCCGCCACGAGAAGCCCGATGAGCACTTCAACCAGCGGAATGCCCCCTCCGGACCACACGAGGAGAAGATACATCAGAAACGAGGCAATGAAAATGAACACATGCTCCACCTCCAGTCTTAAGATAATGAACTATGATAAATTTCCGGAGACCCGGAGAGCGAAAAAAACATCGGATACATTATACTACGGTTCGATTCATTGTAAATGAAAGTTAATATCCCTAAATCCGCACCTCAGCGGGGAGCGTCACCGGGGAACGCTTGGGCGGGGGGGTGCTGATTGTCGTTCGTGACAACTGCCCGGGCGAGTCCCGCGGCTCTCTGCGTTCGCCGGTTGTCTGCCTGCGAAATCGACATCCATGCCGGTTTCTCGCCCCCGGGGAGGGCGAATTCACCTTATGCCCGGCGCCACTTTCTCCGCCTGGAAAAACTGCGGGTTTAGGTTAATCTAAAACGCAAACGAATTGCGAAACTTCCTTACACCCAGGCTGGGAAGTGGTATACTCTCCCGAGTTATTTCCTATGGGAGTGAAAAACATGGCTCTTTCTGCAGGTTTGAAAACGTTTCTCGCGGATATTTCCCTGATGCTGGTCGCCCTCTTCTGGGGGCTCGGCTTCGTGGCGATGAAGGATGCTCTCGAAAGCTACCCGACGTTCTGGCTGCTAACGCTCCGTTTCGGTTCCGGGGCTGCGCTCATGGCCGCACTGTTCCGGAAAAGACTCGCCGGTGTCTCCCCCGCAGACATAAAGGCGGGAGCGATCATCGGAGTCTTTCTCTTTCTCGGGTTTTCCACCCAGACTCTCGGCCTGAACTTCACCACGCCCGGGAAACAGGCCTTTCTCACCGCCACCTACGTGGTCATCGTTCCACTGCTCTCCTGGGTCTTCAGGAAGCGGTTTCCCGGGCTTCTCTCCTTCGTGGCGTCGGCCGTCTGCCTGGCCGGTATGGCGATGCTCACCCTTCAGGAGGGCTCGGCAGTCGGCGCGGGGGACACCCTTACGCTGGTGTGCGCCGTCTTTTTCGCCTGCCACATACTGGCCATAGAACACTTCGCCGCAAAAACCGACCCTGTGATCCTGGCCATTGTCCAGATTTTCATGGTCGGTCTCCTCAGTTTTCCCTTCGCCCTGGCCTTCGAGACATGGCCCGGCTTTAACGGCGGGTCCGGTTTGTGGAGTATCGCCTTTACGGTGCTCTTCTGCACCGTTTTCGCCTTCGCCGTTCAGAACGTGGCCCAGAAATTCACGCCTTCAACCCATACGGCCATCATACTGAGCCTGGAGTCGGTCTTCGGTGCCCTTGCGGGAATCTATTTTCTTGGCGAGGTCTTCACGCCGAGGATGGCTGCGGGCTGCGCCCTTATCCTGGCCGCCGTCCTTCTGACGGAGACCGGCCCGGCCCTCGTGAGGGCGCTTTCCGGCTGTCTCCCGGCCGGGGAGAAGCCGTAGGTTTTCCTGCCCGCATCTTTTGTGCGCTTCTCCCCGCTGAAGAGGACTCCTTCCCCCGGCGGGTTTCTTTATGTTGCTCCCTGACGAGACAGCGGGGCCCCTCACCAACAAGGTCCGACCTCCCCGCAGCCTTCAGTGCCCGGATGACGGTCTCTCTGTTCTTCGGCTCCCGGTACTGCAGAAGAGCCCGCTGCATTTTCCGTTCATTCCTGTCCTTCGGTACGTGAACCTTCTTCCCCGAAAACGGGTCCATCCCAGTGTAATATATGCAGGTGGACAGGCTCCCCGGCGTTGGGATGAAATCCTGGACCTGTTCGGGCTGGAACCTGATGTCCCGCAGATACTCGGCCAGCCGCACCGCATCCTTCAGATCCGCTCCCGGATGGGAAGAAATGAAGTAGGGAACCAGATACTGCTTCTTCCCCAGCTTTCTGTTCACCTCGGCGTACGCCTCCATGAACTTCCCGTACACTTCGCAGCCGGGCTTCCCCATCACCGACAGAACAGCCGGCGATACGTGTTCCGGCGCCACCTTGAGCTGTCCGCTCACGTGGTGGGCACACAGTTCCTCCAGGAACGGCGTCTTTTTGTCCGCCATGAGGTAATCAAAACGAATTCCCGACCTGATGAAGACTTTTTTTACCCCCGCCAGGGCCCGGAGCTTTCCGAGCAGTTCGAGATAGTCGCTGTGGTCTGCCCGGAGCTTCGGACAGGGAGAGGGGAACAGGCACTGACGGCCCCTGCAGGCACCCCGGACGAGCTGCTCATCGCAGGCAGGAATGCGAAAGTTCGCCGTGGGCCCTCCAACATCGTGAATATACCCCTTGAAATCGGGCAGAGTGGTAAGGAGCCGCGCTTCTTCCACCAGGGAACCGTGGCTTCTCGCCTGGATGATTCTTCCCTGGTGGTAGTGTATGGCACAGAAAGAACAGCTCCCGAAACACCCCCTGTGGCTCGTGAGACTGAAGCGGACTTCCTCGATGGCCGGTACGCCTCCATCCTTCTCGTACATGGGATGGTAGGTCCTGGTATAGGGATAGCCGTAAATCTCGTCCATTTCATCCATGGTCAGGGGACGGGGAGGGGGGTTCTGGATGGCCCAGACAGTCCCGAAGCGCTGGGCGACCGCTTTCCCGTGGAAGGGGTCCTGCTCGGGATACTGGAGCCTGAAGGCTTCCGCAAACTTCTTCCTGTCCGAGGAGACTTCCTCCCAGGAAGGAACCTCCACCGTCTTTCCGTCTTCAGGATAAGCGGAGGACCGGTACATGGTTCCCCGAACGGAACGGATCTTCTCCACGGGCACACCCCGGTCGAGAAGAGCGGCAATCCCGGCGATCTGTTTTTCTCCCATTCCGTACACCAGGAGATCCGCCCCGCTGTCTACGAGGACGGACCGACGGACTTCATCGGACCAGTAATCGTAATGGGCAAACCGGCGAAGGCTCGCTTCTACACCGCCGATGATCAGCGGGATATCCTTCCAGCATTCCCGTACCCGGCTGCCGTAGACGATGGTCGCCCTGTCGGGACGCAGGCCTGCCTTTCCTCCCGGAGAATAGCTGTCCCGGCTCCTGCTTTTTTTCGAAGCGGTAAGCCTATTGAGCATGGAATCAAGGTTCCCCGCTGTCACTAGGGCGGCGAGCCTGGGACGCCCCATGGCGAGGAAGGGTTCCCTGCTCCTCCAGTCCGGCTGGGGGAGAATGCCCACCCTGAACCCTCTGCTTTCGAGAACCCTGGCGATGACAGCCGGTCCGAAGCTCGGATGATCCACGTAGGCATCTCCGCTGATCAGAAGAAAATCGAGCCCCGCCCAACCTCTTGCCTCCATTTCTTCCCTGCTCACGGGGAAGAAGGAAGTTCCGGGAACGGGCGGGACCGACATAGTCGAAAGGTCTGTCAATTGAGCACCCCGGCGGTCACTGATTTCACCCTGTAGTTTCCGTATTTTATCCTGATGCCTGTGGTCTTGCTGGCCCTGTAGATTTCCTCTCCCTTTACAAGATCGTTCGGGTGGCCCAGGAGAGAAAGGACCTGCCGTCTCTCCATTCCAACGGCAAGGCCCCCGTCAAGGGGATACTTCGCCGATGTGAGGATTATTTTCTTCACTTCAGGGCCGCCCGGTCCCTCATAGACAACAAAGGTTCCGCCGCTGAACGTGAGGGTGGTCTCGGTACCCTCCCCCTCGGAAGTCTTTACCTTGCGGGCCGAGGTTTTCTGAGGTTTTCCCAGCACCTCCTGGATCTGCTCCTTCGTGGTGCCGTAGGAAGTAAGGACCCTTTCGAGATACAGCACGGACAGCGATTCTTCACGGGTATCCAGCACGGTCAGGAATTTGCCGAAGATCCAGCCTTCCTTTCCGCCTCCCTGGGGCTTCACCCTATACCAGGGCCATGCCTGGGGATCACTCAAAGACGAGGATGATACACTGTATACCACCTTGTTCCTGTCCTCGGGCAGGATCACTTTCACCATCCCCGAAGCGTCGGGAAGACCGGTCACCGTAACGCCCCTCCCGCGTGCAACCTTGACTTTCTTTCCGTCCGGCGCGGTCAACTCGACGTCCGAGAGGGTAACTGCTTCGGCACTGTCGTCAGGAGTCCAGGATTCGAGAACCTCGAGCCTGTTTCCGGCAGAGACTCTTCCCGCCACGGGACTTTCAATGGTGTGAGAAGTGCGTAGATTGACGCTGGAACCGATGACGATTCCCCGGGTCGGTAGGGTGACCTCGGGAATTTCACCGGGAACGGCGGACGCAAAAGGCACAGGAGTAGAAGCCGTAGGGCCGGCCGGCTGCACTGTCTCTCCCGGGACTTCTGCAGTCCCCTCGGGATTTTCAGCCGTCCGGGTACCGGCAGGTGACGGCTCCTCCGGGGCCGGACCAGGTGCAGAGGAAGTTTTCTCCGGCTCCCACTCCACGGCATCCAGGGGCAAATCTTCCCCCTGTCGGAGGAACCAGTACACCCCTCCGCCGATGGAAGCCAAAAATAAAAGAAGGGCAAAGATAAGAGGAAGGGTACTCTTTCGGTTGCCCCTTCGCCGCCTCGGCCGGGCCACGGCGTTAAACTCCCGGAAACTCGCCTCCGTTCTGTCAGCGTTGGGCCTGAACCGTCTTCCCGGCTCCGGCTCGTTTCCATTGACGGCAAACCTGGCGCCGCGGCGCGGAATGGACTGCCCCCTGGAAGGCGGTTCCTGACGAGGTACCGCCGTGCTGGGATGAAGAGGCTCCTGGGCCGGAACTTCAGGAACAGGAATTGCCGTTCCGCATGCCGGGCAGAACCGGAATTTTCCGTTCACCTCTTCGCCGCACTCGGGGCATTTTCTTCCACTGTCCTCTCCGCTTGGGGAAAAGCCGTTTTCATCGTATCCAACCATATCGGGCGAACCTCCTCTACGCATTTCCGAAGATTTCCCATAGGAAATCGCATAGTATGCTAATTTTTATTGTAGCACTTCTCTTCTTCCCGCCCCTCAGCACTTCTCCGTAAATGGAGAAAATGCCTGCTTTTCTCCAGGAGGGAAACAGGCATTTTCCCCTTTCCTTTTTCCGGAACTGAACGGAAAATAAAGAAAGAGATTACATTTTTTAGGGAGGTGTTTTCATGAGGAAAATACTGCTTATTACAGCGCTGTTTCTTCTCGCAGTTTTCCCCGCCGTTTCCTTCTCTTCGGCCGAGGCGTCCTTGTTCTCCGCCCTGGAGCTCAAGGAAATCGCGGTCAAGGGACACAAGCTGCACATCCGGGGAGAAACCGACCTTCCTCCGGGGTCCATGGTTCACCTCGACATCCGGCTTCCGTGGTCCTCCGGGCCAGGAAACAAGAAGTTTGCCGTGAAGGTCAGGGTAAATTCCAATCACTTTTTTGCAATGGTCGATCTGCCGAAGAAACCAAATTACTCCGGTCTCACGGTACTTCTGAAAGCAGTATTCAGGCCCTCGGAACAACACCAGTCCGTCAAAGCGAAGGTGGGGGCAAAGGGCGAAAAAATCGGAGGAGGGAAAGCAAAAAAGGTCAAAGGAGAAACGGTGCTGGAGGACATCAAACAGCTGACGCTTTAAAAAACGGGAGGGGGATTTTCCCCTCCCGTTCCTCATTATTCCGCCTGCTCTTTCCGCACCAACTTCGCCCAGGAATCCTTCAAGGCAACGGTGCGGTTGAATACCGGTCTTTCCGGGGTGGAATCAGGGTCGACACAGAAATATCCCTGTCGCAGGAACTGGAACGTCTCCAACGGTCCGGCTTTTGCCGGCCCGGGCTCCACGAAACAGTTCTCCAGCACTTTCAGGGAATCGGGGTTCAGGTAATCCCGAAAGGTTTTTCCCTCTTCCATGGCTGACATGTCCCGCAGGGTGAACAGGTTGTCATACAGGCGAACCTCCGCCTTCACAGCATGAGGAACCGAAACCCAGTGAAGGGTGCCTTTGACCCGCCTTCCGTCGGGAGCCTCCCCGCCGCGGCTCCGGGGATCGTAGGTACAGCGTAGTTCGACGATTTCCCCATCCGCCTTTTTAATCACGCCGGTGCATGTGACAAGGTAGGCGTGCTTCAGTCGCACTTCCATTCCCGGAGAGAGACGGAAGAATTTCTTCGGCGGGTTTTCCATAAAATCGTCCCGTTCAATGAAAATCTCCCGGGAGAAGGGTATCTGTCTGGTTCCGTCCTCCGGCTTTTCCGGGTTGTTCTCCGCCTCGAGCATTTCGGTTTGTCCTTCAGGGTAGTTCTCTATGACCACCTTCAAAGGATTGAGTACCGCCATGGCCCGCCGGGCCTCCAAATTCAGCTCTTCCCGGATGATGTACTGCAGAAATTCGATGTCCACCATACTGTTGGACTTTGACACGCCGATTTCCTGGCAGAACCGACGAAGAGCCGAGGGAGTGTACCCCCTGCGGCGTATGCCGCTGATGGTAGGCATTCTCGGGTCATCCCAGCCCGAGACGATTTTTTCGTTCACCAGGGTAAGCAGAAGACGCTTGCTCATCACCGTATAGGTGAGGTTCAGCCGGGCGAACTCGAACTGCCTCGGTTTGCAGGGAACGGAAACATTGTCCAGCAGCCACTCGTAAAGGGGTCTGTGATCCTCGAACTCGAGGGTGCAGATGGAATGGGTGACTCCCTCGATGGCGTCCTCGTATCCGTGGGCAAAATCATACATGGGATAGATGCACCACTCGTCCCCGGACCGGAAGTGGCGTCTGTGAAGAATGCGGTACAGCACCGGGTCTCTCATGTTCAGGTTGGGGTGGCCCATGTCGATCTTCGCCCGGAGGACGCAGGTGCCGTCCTCGAAATCTCCCCGTCTCATACTTTCGAAAAGGGCCAGGTTTTCGTCCACGGTACGGTTTCTGTACGGAGACTCTTTTCCAGGGGCAGTGAGGGTTCCCCGGGTCTCCCGGATTTCGTCGGCTGACTGGTGGTCCACGTAGGCTTTTCCTGTGCGGATCAGCTCGAGGGCCCATTCGTGGAACCGGTGAAAGTAATCTGAGGCGAAGCACAGCTTGTGCCACCGGAAACCGAGCCACTGGACATCCCGCATGATGGACTCCACGTATTCCGTCTCTTCCTTGGCTGGGTTCGTATCGTCAAAACGAAGATTGCACGTCCCCCCGAACTGCTCCGCAAGACCGAAGTTCAGGCAGATGGACTTGGCGTGACCGATATGGAGATATCCGTTCGGCTCTGGAGGGAAACGGGTGCGGATTTCCTTCACCACACCGTTTTTCAGGTCATCCAGGATGATCTGTTCAATAAAATGAGGGCCTTTTGCGGACTGGGTTTCCATCAATTCAAAACGCTCCTTTGCTTGGCGGGAAATGGAATGAACAGTGCTTCGACTTTCTGTTTTTGCGCAGACAGGACAAAAACGTAAAACTTACCGGCCCGCCGCCTGCGAGGCGGGTTCCATGTGGAGGGAAATATGGGCGTCATGGCCGAAAATCTCCCAGATCTCATGTTCAACCCTCCGGGATATTTCATGGGCTTCGCTGAGAGACAGGGCCCCGTTCATCTGAATATGCACGTCCACGGCAATGGAGCTTCCTATCCTTCGGGTCTTCAGCTTGTGGAAAGAACGAACCTCCGGCACGGAAACGATTGCGGACTGGAGCTCCTTTTCAAGCTCCCCCGGGAGAGCAGCCTCGATGAGCTCGTCAAGGCTGTCCCTCAGGATGGGCAGTGCCGCGGTCACGATGAAGACGCTCACCACCAGGGCGGCCAAGGGGTCGAGAACACGCCACCGTTCACCTCCGAAAAAGGCCCCGGCAATTCCAACCAGCGTACCCACAGAGGAGAGGGCGTCGGACCTATGGTCCCATGCCTTGGCAATCAACGCGCTGCTCTGAAGCCTCCTCCCTCCCTCGATGGTGTACCGGAAGAGCCATTCCTTCAGCAGAACGGAAACTGCAGCGGCTGCAAGGGCGATCATTCCGGGACCGGGCATTTCCGCGCCCCTCACCAGGAAAGACCAAATCCGCGCAGCTCCGGAGAAGAAGATTCCTCCCGCCGCAAGAAGCAGAGAGATCCCGCACACGGCCGAAAGGACGGCTTCGATCTTGCCGTGACCGTAAGGGTGGTGGGAATCGGCAGGCTTCCCCGCCGCCGAGAGCCCGAAGTACACTATGAGATCGGTCAGCAGGTCGGACAGGGAATGGGTAGCATCGGCGATCATGGCAGAACTCCTGCCGAAATAGCCCGCAAAGTACTTCCCTGCTGTAAGAAAAAGATTGATCACGAGCCCCAGAAAGGTTATTCGTCTTGCTTCGTCATTTCTCTCCATTTCAATTCTCCTTCATCTTCGTACAGCCGTCGGCATCTTTTTTTCCATTATGAGCCTTTCGCCGGCCAAGTCAAGAATTTCCGCCCTAAATCCGCACCCCAGCGGGGAGCGTCACCGGCGCACCCTTGGGCGGGAGGGTGCCTGAGGGGATATCTCCGCAAAGAGCGCGGAGCGGGATCTCTTCGCCCCTGGGGAGGGGGAATTCCGTATGCCCGGCGACACCCCCTCTGCCTGAAAAGCCTGCGGATTTAGGTCTAGGCTGCGGATTCCTGTGGCGGATTCCGACACTTTAGGGTAATGTAAAAGCAATTTTTTCCAGGGAGGGATCTCCATGAGTGAAGAGAAAGTCCGGGCAGTCGTGCCGTCACTGAGCAGAAAGACCGGCTGGTTCAGTTATACGGTCTACACCCTCGTTGTAACGGATGATAGGATGCTCTTCGTCCACGAAGACCCGAAGGAAACCTCGGCATTCGCGAAAGAAGCGGCTGCAAAAGCAAAAGCCGAAGGGAAAGGGTTCTTCGGCCGCTGGGGAGCCGTTCTTTCTTCCGGGTATGATTACGTCAGGAATTATTGGGACATGCCGGTAGAAGAAATAGCTGCCCGGGGAAAGGAGTCCATTGCCATACCTCTCTCCCGGGTCCGATCCGTCCGCATGGTCAAAAAACTCGTCTACGACAAGAATCAGGAGATGAATGTCTTCGAATACAGCCTTGTGGTGGAGCATACAGGAGGCAAACTCACCTTCAGTCTCAGGGGCAACGAGAAGAATATCCGGGAAGCACTGCAGTCGGTCCTTGGAGGGCTCTTCCAGTCCTGAACCGAAAAAAGCCCCGCGTCTTCAGAGACGCGGGGCTTTTCAATGCCGCGGTCCCGTCACTCCCGTATCCAAACCCGGTCATCCAGCGGAAGAAACTCCTTTTCTCCGGGGTCAGCGACGGGAACACCGAAGGGCATCTGGGCTATCAGCCGCCACTCGGCTGGGATGTCCCATTTCTTTCGGACATCCTCTTCCACAACCGGAGCGTAATGCTGCAGCGAAGCTCCGAATCCCTCGGACTCAAGCCCTGCCCAGACAATATACTGAAGCATCCCCGACGCATGGTCGGACCACACAGGGAAATTGGCGGCATAGACGGGGAACTGTTCCTGCAGATTTTTAACCGGCCCCGTGTCCTCGAAAAAGAGCACAGTACCGTATCCGTTTCCGAACCCGTCGATCTTTTCCTCCGTGGGGGCAAACTTGTCCGCGGGGACGATCTTCCTGAGGGATTCCTTCACCATGGACCAGAAATCGTCGTGGGATTTTCCGAGGAGGAGCACCGCCCTTCCGCTCTGGGAATTGAACGCCGAAGGAACATGCTTCACCGCGAAGCGAATTATCTCCTTTATCCTGTCGTCAGAAACAGGGCTCGCCTTGGAAATACCGTAGTACGTCCTCCGATCCTTCACCGCCGCAAAAAAATCCTTCATACTCTCTTCTCCTCCTTCGAATTTTCTTCAATCCGGAGCAGCATATTCTCCAGACTGTCCTTTTCCTGCACAGTAAAACCTGAAAAAAACCTCTTTTCGAGGGAACTCAGGATATCTTCCAAAACGGGCTTGAGCCCCCAGCCTTTTTCGGTGAGCCGAATATACGAAACCCGGCCGTCCCGGGCATCCCTTTCCCTGGTGACGTACCCGCATCGGACAAGCTTTTCCACAAGCACGGTGACCGTGGGCTTTGTTTTCCCTATCTCTCGGGCAATGTCTCCCATGGTAAACTCCCTGCCTGAAAAAAGGGCCGTAAGGAGCTCTCCGTGGGAAGGTACAAGACATTCCTTCTCGCATTCCTCAATATATCCGGAGATGAAACGGTGTATTGAATCATGGATTCCGCCGATACGACGGATGATCTGCTGTATGTTATCCATGGCAATAATATTAGTTCGACATCTAACCTTTGTCAAGGCCCCTGATTTTCCCTCAATCCCTTGGCTCTCTGTCAGATGTCGTAGCCTATCTCCGATTCTCTCCAAGAAAGGAAAGGGCGTTTCCTGAAAGAAATTGAGCTGAGGCCTCATCTGAGACGCCGGAAGCATCAAGGAGTTTTTTGTACCGCGGGAAGGAAAGTATGGGGAAGTCGGAACCGTAGAGAATCTTGTCATCGACACCCGATGCAGCCATTGAGGAAAGAACTGCGGGCTCGTAGAGCCAGGGCCACGCAGCGGAATCATACCGGGCGTTTGAAAGGTAGAGCTTCATCTCGGGCATGAGTTCGTACATCCACAACCCACCTCCGAAATGGGCGAAAATCACCCGGGTCTCGGGATGATGGACGCAGAATTCCGCCGCCTCCCTGGGGCCTACGTTGCCCTTGCCGGCATAGTCATGACCGACCGGCTCCGCTGAATGGAACATAAGGAACATATCAAGCTCATGGGCGGCTCCAGCGAGGCGCCAGGTTTGCCTGATATCCGCAATGTCGAGGTTCTGTCCCTGGGGAAAAATCTCTCCTATGCCCACAAGCCCCGCCTCCCTGCACCGGAGGATCTCGCGGTCACTTCCCCGAGCCATCGGCGGAACCACCGCGAGGCCGCGGAAACGAGCGGGAAACTTTCGCACCGCTTCGATGACATAGTCATTGCACAGTGCACACAGCCCCGGATCCTTGAAGGCAAAACCGAAAATCCATGAAACATCGACCCCGTCCCTGTCCATTTGCTCCACCACATCTTCGGCCGCAGCCCATTTATGGACCTTCCCCCCTATGAGAAGGGCAAAATGCTCCTCTGTCCGGGCAATTTTTTTCGCATCCCGGATGACTTCGGGCGGGTACACATGGACATGGCAGTCGACGATCATGGCAAACCTCCGGCAATAGGGTAAAAAGAAGGCGGCGCTACGGACGCGTCGCCTTCAGTATATCTGAAAACCGGAAAAGAGAAACTACTTGACTTCGACTTCTGCGCCGGCCTCGACAAGCTTCTTCTTTACCTCTTCGGCTTCTTCCTTGGAGACGCCTTCCTTGACTGCCTTGGGAGGATTGTCGACGAGTTCCTTGGCTTCCTTCAGGCCAAGGCCGGTAAGCTCGCGGACAACCTTGATCACGTTGATCTTGTTTGCGCCGGGTGCCTTGTAGACCACGTCGAACTCGGTCTTCTCTTCTTCAACGGCGGCAGCGGGCGCACCGGGCATGGCCATCATGGGCATAGCCATCGCAGGAGCGGAAGCGGACACGCCAAATTTGTCCTCAAGAGCTTTCACAAGCTCGGAAAGCTCAAGAACTGTCATAGTTTCAATAGCCTGAATCATTTCATCACGGGTCATTCTGTTTATCCTCCTTGGATATGTATCAGCAATTTATGGGTGTTTTGGCGCGGACTTACGCCGCTATGCAGCCTGTTCCTTCTTTTCCTTGATCTGGTTGAGGCAGGTCGCCAGTCCTCGAATGGGACCGTTGAGCACCGAAAGGAACCCGGAAATCGGTGCTGCGATTGTACGAACAACCTGTCCGATAAGGACGTCCTTGCTGGGAAGATCGGCAAGGGCGCTGACCTGGTCGGCTCCCAGAATGGAATGGCCCAGGGCGCCTCCCTTGAGAACGAAAGACTTGTTGGTCCTTTCCTTGGAAAAATCACGGAGTGCCTTGGCCACCGCTACGGGGTCACCGTAGGCAAGTGCGAAGACGTTAGGGCCGTAAGCCATCTCATCAGGAAAAGCAGTAAGCCCTTCCTGCTCCATGGCGATCTTCATGAGGGTGTTCTTGGCCACCTTCATTTCGCCGCCAGCGGCGCGGACCTGGGCCCGAAGAGCGGTGATCTGGGCAACGGTCATTCCGCGGTATTCAGCCACGAAGACCGCCTGGGTCTTCGACAGCCTTTCACGAAGTTCTTCAACCTGTTCAAATTTTACTTGTGCCGGCATGTACTCACCTCCTTGCCTCATTGCATTAAAAAAATCCCGGGCACACCGGGCCCGGGATAAAAAACAGCTTCACAGCCGCATTTAAGCCGGAACCTCGGCGGGCGGAACGAATCCATTGTCCTCTGATGGGACCCGCTGTCTGCAGTTCGCGTGGTATTTCTGTTGTCAGGCGCCTGGAACGAAATCTATTCGCCGCCCATTTCCTTCTGGGCGGCCGCAGGATCAATCCTGATTCCGGGTCCCATGGAAGAAGCTATTGAAAAACTCTTGACGTAGGTTCCCTTGACGGAAGCGGGACGAGCCTTCAGTACCGCCTGGAAAAGCGTCTTAACGTTATCATAAAGCTGCTCTTCCGTAAAGCTCTTCTTGCCGGCGCCGTTGTGAACGATTCCGAACTTGTCGACCCGGAACTCCACGCGGCCTGCCTTGATCTCCTTTACCGCATCGCTGAGCTCGAATGTTACCGTACCGGTCTTGGCGCTGGGCATAAGGCCTCTTGGACCGAGAAGTTTTCCGAGGCGGCCCACGGACTTCATCATGTCCGGTGTCGCGATGACGGCATCAAAATCGAGCCATCCGCCGGAGATCTTCGCTACAAGATCTTCACCGCCCACAAAATCGGCTCCGGCCTCTTCAGCTTCTTTCACTTTCTCGCCCTGGGCAAGAACAAGCACTCTCTTGGTAATGCCCGTACCGTGGGGAAGAACAACAGTGCTCCGGACCTGCTGGTCAGCGTGCCTGGGGTCGACCCCGAGGCGGATGTGAACTTCGATGGACTCGTCAAACTTCGCCGTGGCGGTTTCCTTGAAAAGAGCGATAGCTTCCTTTATTGAATAAAGTTTACCCTTTTCAATCTTTTCCACCGCCGCCTTCATTCTCTTGCTTATCTTTGCCATTGCTTTTCCCTCCCGGTGGTCAAACAGCCCGAAGGCCTCCCACGAATTTCTTCGGTACTAATCGACGATGTCGATTCCCATGGACCGTGCGGTTCCTTCGACCATTCGCATCGCTGCTTCCACGTCGTAGGAGTTGAGGTCCTCTTTCTTCAGCTCGGCTATCTCCCGGACCTTGGCCCGGTTGAGGGTCGCCACCTTCTTCTTGTTCGGTTCACCCGATGCAGCCTCGAGTCCGGCCGCCTTCTTCAAAAGCACGCTTGCCGGGGGAGTCTTCAGTATGAAGGTGAAGCTTCTGTCCGCATAAACCGTTATTACTGCCGGAATGATAAGTCCAGCCTGATCGGCGGTCTTTGCGTTGAACTGCTTCACGAACTCCATAATGTTCACTCCGTGCTGACCAAGGGCAGGTCCCACAGGAGGAGCCGGTGTAGCCTTTCCTGCAGGCAACTGCAGCTTGATCTGCCCAATTACTTTTTTTGCCATTCCTCAAGATCTCCTCTCGTTACTGAAAGCGGCATCCGAACAGGGAAAAGAGGAGCCAAGAACTCTCTTGCCTCCCAATCAGGCGCCTCTTTCGCGTTAAATATATAGCTAGAGCTTCTCAAGCTCCGTATAGTCCGTTTCCACTGCCGTTTCCCGTCCGAAGACAGTGACGGCGAACTTCACCTTGCCCTTTTCAGGAAGCACCTCGATCACAGGTCCGACCTGGCCTTCGAAGGGGCCGCTCTTGACCTTGATGACGTCGCCGATGCGAAGGTTCAGTTCAATTTTGGGCTTCGCCTGCTCCTTACCCACCTTGCCCATAATTTCCCGGACTTCTCTCTCGGTGAGGGGAATAGGATGGTTTCCGGAACCTACGAACCCGGTGACACCGGGTGTATGGCGCACCACATACCACGACTGGTCATTAAGACGCATTTCCACGAGAACATAGCTGGGAAAAAGCTTTCGTGTTACTTTCTTGCTTTTCCCGTCCTTGACGGACACACGCTCTTCCACAGGCACAAGGACGGAAAAAATCCTGTCTTCCATGCCCATAGTGGCGATTCTCTGTTCTAGATTCGCCTTAACGCGGTTCTCGTATCCTGAGTATGTCTGAACTATATACCAGCGGCGTTCTTCGATGCTATCCATACATGAAGGGGGTCTCGCGGCCCCCTCACCTCCCTGCCGATCTTTGAAATGATCCTGGAACGCAACTGCCTGGACCGGCAGCGTACATTATCTGATAAGACGCGATAAAATTCCCGTTAAAAGCATGTCCACGAGTCCGAGGTAGGCGGAGACAAAAAGGGTGAAAGCAATTACCACCAGCGTGGAATACCACACCTGCTTTTTTCCTGGCCATGTTACCTTTTTCAGTTCGGCTCGGGCTTCTCTTACGAAGGTGAGGATATTTTCCACAACCTCGGCCTCCTATCTTTTTTCATTGACAATAAAAAAATGGCAGGCCCGGCAGGACTCGAACCTGCAACCCCCGGTTTTGGAGACCAGTGCTCTGCCAATTGAGCTACGGACCTGCGAGCAGAGTGTATTTTACACTACTTGCCTTCTTTGTGCAAGGTGTGCTTGCCGCACCATTTGCAGAATTTATTGAGCTCCAGCTTCTTTGACTGCTTCTTCTTATTTACAGTCGTAGTATAGTTCCGCCTCTTGCACTCGGTGCAGGACAGGCCGACAATATCCGCCATAAATGGTTGCCTCCTCGAAGTTTAATTATTCAAGAATCTCGGTGACGACGCCGGCGCCGACCGTATGGCCGCCTTCGCGCACCGCAAAACGAAGACCCGGATCCATGGCGATAGGCACGATCAGGTCCACTTCAAACGTCGCATTGTCTCCC
>NZ_JAESIH010000049.1 GCF_016756745.1 Aminivibrio sp. | reverse complement strand
GCGCTGCGTCATGAGATCGGGCTGGGGCCTGCAGGTCTTCAGAATCCGCTGCCTGTCGGCCTTCCCGTTGTGGCCCCATATGATATAGTCGTCCGCGTAATATCTGCAAACCTCGCCGATCAGCGCGTTTTTTACGAACGTAACCCTTCGGTAGACTCCTTTCATTCCATCGGAATTCCAGGGAGAAAACCCCCAGTATTCCCACAGGTCGGGAACCTTTCCCAAATCTGAAATATCGGTCAATCAGCCATCACCTGCCGAAATGATTATACTCCTCATGGAAAAAATAGAAAGTGAATTAAGTTCCGTTCTCCCATAGTTCTATCATAAATTCAGTAAGAATTCCCGGAGAATGATGAACCAAGACGGTTTCTACCAAAGGCCTCAATCTGCGGGCAGCGGGGAGCGCCATTGGTGATCGCGGGGCGTCTCCGCGGATTGTCGGCCATGGCAACTGCCCGAGCGATCACCGCGGCTCCCTGCCTGGGAAATCGACATCCATGCCGGTTTCCCGCGCCGCCCCCGGAGGTGTCCCCGCAAAGCGCGCAGAACGGAATCTCTTCTCCCCCGGGGAGGGCAAATCCTCATGTCCGGCCTAAATCCGCAGGCAGCGGGGAGTGTCACCGGTGCCTGCGGATTTAGGCCGGAAAAATTAGCGGATTTAGGTCTTCATTTCAATGTGGATTTTCTTCGCCTTTTCAGTCATAATGATTGCACCTCTCTGGTGAAGGGTTGTGCCTTCCTAAACACTACCTTACCACTGTTCTCCGAACAGTCCAGAGAGGTTTTTTATTTTTTAGGGTGCGGATTTAGGGGAAAGTTTTCGGCTTGCAAAGCGGGCAAAGACACGGTATAATACCCCCTGTTTTCGGGCGATTAGCTCAGCGGAAGTAGCGCTTCCTTCACACGGAAGAGGTCACTGGTTCGATCCCAGTATCGCCCACCATGAATAGACAGAGGCCCCGGTAGTGTACCGGAGCCTTTTTTTTTACCAGGCTTTTTTTACCAGGGAAGAGGTCTGGAACGCCCCGGTCCTTACCGGATAATCAGCCTGCCCGCCTTTAGAAACCACGCCTTTCCCGTCAGGAAGACACCATGCCGAACAGCATGCCCGCCACCGTGGAAAGAAGGACTACCAGGACGACATAGGTTCCCGTCTTCCTGGGCCCCAGGATGCTGTTGATGACCAGCATACTCGGCAGGGAGAGGGCCGGGCCTGCCAGGAGCAGCGCGAGAGCAGGCCCCTTGCCCATGCCGGCGCCGAGCAGTCCCTGGAGGATGGGGACTTCGGTGAGGGTGGCGAAATACATGAACGCGCCGGAAATGGAGGCGAAGAAATTGGCCCCGAGGGAGTTCCCTCCCACGAGCATGGCCACGTAGCGGCTCGGGATGAGAGCCTCGTGGCCGGGACGGCCCAGCAGGAAGCCCGCCACCAAAACACCGCCGAAGAGCAGGGGCATGACCTGGAGAGCGTATCCCCACGTGGACGCATACCAGTCCTGCCGCTCGTCACGGGTGAACCACATCCATGCGGTCAGCACCGTGACGGCAATTCCTGCCCCTGAGAGCACCCACTTCAGGTTGTAAACCCCTTCCCAGAAGGCGCTGGAGGTCTTCGGCGCCGCCCAGTTGGCGAAGACGAGAAAAACCACCATGCCCGCCATGTACACAACGGTCTTCCATAGAGGGCGGCCGCCCTCTTCCTCAGGGAGCTGGGCGAACCCCTCCTGTCGGGTCTGTTCCTCCCTGCCGAAAATGGCCGCCATGAGAAGACCGATCACCACGCTGAATATTACCGCCCCCACCGCCCTGGCGATGCCCAGCTCAAGGCCGAGCACCCGGGCCGTGAGAACGATGGCCAGCACATTTATTGCAGGTCCGGAGTATAAAAATGCTGTCGCCGGGCCAAGCCCGGCGCCCCGCATGTAAATCCCGGCGAAGAGGGGCAGCACGGTGCAGGAACACACTGCGAGCACCGTCCCGGAGACGGAGGCCACGGAGTAAGCAATCCCTTTCTTCGCCTTTGCCCCCAGATACTTCATCACCGACTGCCGGCTCACGAACACCGAAATGGCACCCGCGATGAAAAATGCGGGGATCAGGCAGAGAAGAACGTGTTCCCTGGCATAGTCGGCCATCATGGCCACCGATTCCGTAAGACCGGCGATCACCCGTTCATTTCCCTCGGGGAGGAAGTAAAAGGTCAGGAAGAACAATGCAATCCAGAAAAACTTTTTGCGGTCGCTCATGAACGAATCATCTCCAATGCAAATATGTGACAATTTCTTCACTCAAACTGTTCAAAAAAAACCCCCGGTCGTCCCGGGGACTCGTCTTTCTACGCTATTTCGCCGAAGCCGCAAGAAGTTCCTTCACCTTTTCATAAGAGGGCAGGCTCCCGGCTGCGAGAACCTTGCCGTCGACCGCAAGCCCCGGTGTCGCCACCACTCCGAAAGCGATGATTTTCGGAATCTCCGTGACCTTTTCAAGCTCGTAGGCGAGCCCGAGCTCTCTGGCGGCCTGTTCGGCCAGATCGGCCAGTTTTTTGCACTTAGGGCACCCCGTCCCCAGGATCTGTATTTTCATGCGTTTAATTCCTCCTCACGGTCATTGTTTGATAAAGAACCGCACCCGCAGAACAGTGCGGACATGTCCGCCTCCTGCCCAAGAACCACTTTTTCCACGCAGGAAAGAAGGGAGGCGAGACATTTCATCCTCAGGCTGTACATCACGTTCAGTCCGTCCTTCCGGCTGTCCAGAATGCCCAGGCCTTTCATCAGCGAAAGATGCTTGCTGATGGTGGTCCTGTCAAAATCGAAGAGCTCGGCAATTTCGCAGACGCACATCTCCCGGCAGGCAAGGGCTTCCACTACCCGAAGGCGGACCGGATGGGCAATCCCTTTCAGAATCGCCGCTTTTTCCTCCTGCAGTTTTTCTTTTGTTTTCAATCGCCCCCATTATGTGGCAATGTTACCACATAAAAAAGACCAACTGAAGGGGAACCTTCCCGGATCCCCTTCTCCACAGGGTTTACTTTTCTTCCTTTTTCTCCTGTGCTGTTTCTTTGTTCACTGATTCATCTTCCGGAACTTCTTCAATCTTCACGTTACAGCACCCGCATCCGCAGCCGCCTCCAAAGAGCCTGCCGAAGAAACCCTCTTTCTTTTCCGCCATTACAACCGCCTCCTATATCTGAATGAAATTAAAAACCACGCCCGCCATGACGGCAGTCGAAAAAACCAGCGCGACGAAGACGCACACGAGGCGGGTCTTGAAAATCCCCGCAAGCATGCTCATCTCCGGAATACTCATCCCCGCTCCTCCGATGACGAGGGCAACCACCGCCCCGAGGCTCATGCCCTTTTCCATCAGGGCGACGCCGATGGGAATTACCGTCTCCGCCCGGACATAGAGCGGAATACCGATGATAGCGGCGGCAGGTATGGCCAGCGGGTTCTGCGGTCCGGCTATAGTGACGATCAAGTCGTTCGGGACGTAGCCGTAAATGGCCGCGCCGATGCCGACGCCGACAAGGAGATAGGCAAGGACGCCCCGAAAGTCGGCCCACGCGCCCGAAAATGCCCGTCGGAGCTTCGCCCCGAACGAGGGAAGCGGCTCCCGAGCGCCGTGCCCTCCGCTGACGCGGACGTTCTTCACGTCCCCGGCGAAGCCGAAGGATTCAAGCAGCATTCCGCTGAACATCGCGACCACGAAGGTTACTGCCCAGTAGGTCAGGCACGCTTTCCACCCCAGCAGCGCCCAGAACATGACCATGATGACCGGATTCAACAAAGGCGAAGCGAGGACGAAAGAGAGCGTCGCCCCGAAGGGTACTCCGGCGCGAAGGAAGCCCACCGTCATGGGAATCGTTGAGCAGGAGCAGAAGGGCGTTATTGCCCCGAGGGCCGCTCCGAGAAAGTTTCCGAGGAGCCCTTTCGAAGACATCCTGCGGCGGATCGCGTCGTCGGATATGTACTCGAAGATCAGCCCGACGAGCGTGCTCACCCCGAGGAAGAGAACCGTCAGCTCGAGGAAGATGAACGCGAAGAACTGAAGCGAAACGACGAACGTATTCATAGCACTCCTTCTTTCAGATCAGGTTTCATCAGAAAACCGCTCCTTCCCGGACTGGAGAAGCTTCTAATACCCCTGCCGGAACCAGTGCGTCGTGTTGTTGCAGAACTTGACCAGCATCAGCATCACCGGCACCTCGATGAGCACGCCCACCACCGTGGCGAGGGCCGCGCCGGAGGAGAGGCCGAACAGCATGGTGGCCGTGGCGATGGCCACCTCGAAGTGGTTGGACGCGCCGATCATGGCGGACGGCGCGGCGTCCTGGTAGGACAGGCCGAGTTTTTTCGAGAGCCAGTAGCCCAGGCCGAAGATCAGCACTGTCTGGATAAAGAGCGGTATGGCGATCCACAGGATCGTCAGCGGATTGGCGACGATGACCTCCCCCTTGAAGGAGAAGAGCAGCACGAGGGTGATGAGAAGCGCCGCGATGGTGACCGGCGTCAGGTAATGAAGGAACTTCTCCCGGAACCAGGCCTCCCCTTTTGTCCTGAGGATCATTTTCCTGGAAATGTAGCCCGCCGCCAGGGGCAGCGCCACGTAGACGGCAATGGAGAGTGCGAGGGCCTGCCACGGCACCGGAATTCGCCCCACACCGAGGAGGAACCCGCCAAGGGGGCCGTAGAGAAAGAGCATGGTAAGGGAGTTGATGGCCACCATTACGAGGGTGTGCCCGTCATTGCCCCTGGCGAGGTACCCCCATACCAGCACCATGGCGGTGCAGGGGGCGATGCCGAGCAGGATGCAGCCCGCGAGGTAGCTCCGCCACAGGGGGACGGAAAGCATCCGGACACCGTTTTCAAGGACCACCGTACCGAGACCGTAGGTAGCGCCGGGCTCGAGGTTGAGACCGAAGGGAAGCCGCACCAGGTCGACCGCGTCTGGCCCGATGAAGCGGATGAAGATCTTCCCGAGGAAGAAAACGGCGATGGCATACATGGTGAAGGGCTTCACCGCCCAATTTATGAAGAGGGTGAGCCCGACCGGCCTGATGTTCTTTCCCGCCTTCAGGACCTCGGTAAAGTCGATCTTCACCATGATGGGGTACATCATGAAGAAAAGGCATATGGCGATGGGAATCGAGACCACCGGAGCCCCTCCCACCCAGAGAGCCATGCCGTCGAGGGTCTTTGCGAAGCCGGGGGCGACTTTGCCGAGCCCGATTCCGGCAAGGATGCTCAGGACCACCCAGACGGTGAGATACTTTTCAAAGAAGCCGAGTCCTTTCGCTTCCTTTGTGATACACGCCTTGTTTTCCATTTTCCAGCACTCCTCCCGAAGAAAAGTTATTTTCATGACGGGGCTGCCCTCGGGGCAGACCCTGTCCAGCGCGGAGCTTTTCATCAGCGGCGCCGGGATATCCTCCCTCCGGACGGCGGCGATGCCGAAGCGGCCCGGGACAAGAAAGTTCTTCGGTGCCTCCACCACGCCGGGGGAGGCGAGTCCGTTCTCTTCAAGAAGCGCCGCGATGGAGGATAGGTCCCCGGAGGTCGCCCGTCTTAAGGGTTAGCCTCGCCCCTCTTCGGGTTTCTCCGGGGGCTTTTTGCCCAGAATGAGCGCACTGGCCAGCGCGCCGTTGATCTCGTTCCGTTCTTCGGCCGAGAGTTCGGGAAAAGTCATGGCGGCCAGAGCGTCCGGCATTTTGTATACTTTCGTTCGCCGGACTTCGACCTCAATGAAGCCCGCTTCCTTCAGAAGAGCGGCATACTCCGTCTCCTGCAGCGCCCCGGCGATGCACCCGGACCACGCGGCGAGGTCCTTCACGGCCCGCTCCGTCACAGGGCGAAGGAACACCGTGTCGGAGACACAGAACCGGCCGCCGGGACGAAGCACCCTGAAGGCCTCCCGCAACACCTTTCCCTTGTCGGGGGAAAGGTTGATGACGCAGTTGGAGATGATCACGTCCACAGTGCCGCTCTCGAGGGGCATGTCCTCTATGTACCCCTTCACGAGGGCGACGTTGTGCAGCCCCCTGAGGTTTTCGGCCGCGGTCTCGAGCATTTCGTCGGTCATGTCGAGCCCGATGACTTTTCCGTAGGGTCCCGTGGCTTCCGAGGCCAGAAAGAGGTCGAGCCCCGCGCCGCACCCAAGGTCGAGGACGGTCTCCCCCGGATGGATGCGGGCCTCGGTGAAGGGATTGCCGCAGCCGAAGGACTGGCCGCCCATGTGTTCCGGAGTGTTCTCCAGTATTTCATCGTCGTAGTTTCCCCGGGTCATGCTCGGAATGTCGGGCGTGCCCGTGCCGCAGCAGCACCCTCCCGAGCCGCAGCATGAAGCAGTGTTTTTGATTGCCTTGGCGTACCGTTCTTTCACGTATTGGCGGATGTCGTCCATTGCCGGTCCAGCTCCTTTTCTATTCAGGAAGGTTTTCCAGAAAGCCGGGCAGGTCCTCTATGAATGCCCGTATTTCGTCCCGGACCCGGCGGTAGCAGTCCAGTTTTTCCTCTTCCGTCTCCTTGCCCAGGGCGAGCTTCGGCGGGTCGTCAAACCCCCGGTGGATGGTCCGTGCGTTTCCCGGGAAGAAGGGACACCGTTCATCCGCATCGCCGCATACGGTGATCACGAAGTCGAACGGAACGTCAAGCAGTTCGGTGACGTTTTTCGACCTGTGCCCGGAGATGTCCACCCCGGCTTCTTTCATCACCGCCACGGCGCTTGGATTCAGGCCGCAGGGTTCGATCCCCGCCGACCAGGCCTCCACGGCGTCTCCGCGGAGATGCCGGGCCCATCCTTCGGCCATCTGGCTGCGGCACGAATTTCCGGTACAGAGAAAAAGCACCTTCAGTTTATTTTTCATACGGTCGTTCCCTCCCCCTGACTTCACAGAGGTCGTTCTCCCTGTGCAGCCTGACGATTTCTTTAATTTTGGCCCTGTCCCGCGCCGGGAAGCCGTCATTCCCCACGGCGTTCCGTATCCACTCGAGCAGCCGGGGATCGACGGCCCCCATACGGTAGTACACCCACCGCCCTCTTTTTTCCGATTCGATGAGCCCGGCCTGGCGGAGGATGCTCATGTGGCGGGAAACGGTCGCGGGCGCAAGCCCGAGGAAATCTCCCACGTCGCATACGCAGAGTTCTTCCGTGTCCATGAGCGCCAGGAAGACCCTGAGCCTGTTCTTTTCACCAAGGGCTTTTGAGATGAAAAGGATTGATTCCACACTGCATCGCCTACCTTATCTCATTTCTGCATTTGACGAAATGATAGCACGGCAGAACCTTCCCTGTCAATGGTACCTCGACCTCCCAAGTCTGCAGGCAGCGAGAGCGTCACCGGGGAACGCTTGGGCGGGGGGTGCAGATTGTCGTTCGTGACAACTGCCCAAGCGAGTCCCGCGGCTCCCTGCGTTCGCCGGCTGCCTGCTTGTGAAGCCCACATCCGTGCCGGTTTCACAGGCAGGCGGCGGCGGAGGCTTCCGATCTCGATGTCTCCCGCAGGGTGGAACGGGATAGCGGAGAATCCTGTCGGGGGGCTCCCTGGACCATGCCGGACCAGTGGGCAGCCTGGGCGTCCGGACAAAGTAAAAGCCTCGCCCGAAGGAGAGCTGAAAGACCGCCCACGGGAAGGCCGTCATTGAAAAGGGAGGTCTCTACCGGGGTCGAAGGGGTTGTCGGGAGAAAAAGCGGACCGTTTTCTCCATGTTCTCTTCCCCCTTTCCGGCCTGTACATGGCGGAAGAATTCCGGGAATGATTTTGATCTATAATACACTGGGGAGAAGGAGGACGACATGGGAAAGAACGTGGCAGCATGGGGGGCCGTGGTCGTGTTCATTCTGCTGGGGGCGATGTTCAGGGCCCTTCCTTCCGGAGAGTCTCTTTCGCCGGAAGATGGGCGCCGGAAGGCAGTTCTTTTGTTTGAAGGAGAGCCCGGCATCCTGCCCGGTGTTTCCGTCCGTTCCGGCGATGAGGCATACCGTGAAGAGGTCTCAGGGAACGGGGAGGAAGGGATGCCCTCCAGGCGCGCCCGCCCTTCCGGGAGACGGCCGGAGAAGAACGGCAGGGATCTTGATTCGCTGAGACAGGGAGTCCGCGCCCGAAAAGGAAACCCGGGAGACATGAAGGAATACCTGGACGAGGCCGAGCGGATTCGAAGAGAACGGGTGAGGAAAACCCTGGAAGAAATCCGGCGGAGGGTCAGGGAGTACGAGCCGAGCGTCTTCGATCCCACGTGGTAAGCTGCGGGAAGGAGTCAGCCCCGCGGCGGAATGTCTCCGCCGTCCCCGGGAAGGCGGAGGGGAAGGGGCGCTTCCATTATCAGGGCGTCTTCTCCGCCGGCGTAGTATCCTTTGTGCCGCCCGAGAACCGCAAACCCGAAGAGACGGTATAGATCCGCCGCCCCGGTGTTCGACTGTCTGACATAGAGGCTCATCCGGCTGCACCCCATGGATACGGCAATTTCGGCGAGTCCGGCCAGAAGCTGGGATCCCACTCCCCGTCTCCGGAATTCGGGTAGCACGGCAAGGTTCGCCAGCCCGGCGGTTTTTCCCTTCCTGAGAAGGACTCCGAAGCCGAGGATGCGGCCGCCTCCCCTGGCACACAGGTAAAGGCAGGGGTTGTCCCCTGTCAGGTCGGCCTCGATGACCGCCCGGGGCCAGGGTGAAGAGAAGGACCGCTCCTCCACCGAGCAGATACCGTCCAGGTCGGCGGAGGAGCAGAAGTCCAGTTCCACGGGAAGAATGGAAGAATGCTCCCTTCTAGAAATTCCTGAGAATGGTCTGGTCCCTCCCGGGCCCCACACCGACCAGGTTGACGGGAACGCCGCCGGCCGTCTCGATATATTCCACGTATTTCCTGGCCTGGGGAGGAAGCTGCCCGAATTCCGTGCACGCCGAGATGTCTTCGCTCCACCCGTCGAGAAATACGTACACCGGTTTTGCCTTCCACTGGCGATGGACTCCGCTGGGGAAATGCTTCTCAGCCTTGCCGTCGATCTCGTACCCCGTGCAGACGGGAATCCGCTCCAAGCCCGTGAGCACGTCAAGCTTGGTGAGAGCGATGGAGGACATGCCGTTCACCCTCACGGCATAGCGCAGGGCGACCAGGTCGAGCCAGCCGCACCGGCGGGGTCTGCCGGTGGTGGCTCCGTACTCCGCCCCTTTTTCTCTCAGGCGATTGCCGTTCTCCCCGGTATCTTCCGTCGGGAAGGGGCCTTCGCCCACCCTGGTGCAGTAGGCCTTCACCACGCCGATCACCCGATCCACCGCTGTAGGTCCCACGCCGAGCCCCACGCACCCTCCGGCGGCCACGGGCGACGAGCTTGTGACATAGGGGTAGGTGCCGTGGTCCACGTCGAGAAGGGTCCCCTGGGCTCCTTCGAAAAGGACGCCCCGGCCCTCCTGTATGGCTTCATCGATTATGAGGGACGCGTCCCCCACGTAGGGGGCCAGGGCCTTGCCCCATTCCACGGCCTGCTCGAAGACCTCGTTGAACGGGAGAGGGCCCTCGCCGTAAATCTTGGAGAGAAACAAATTTTTCTCCTCCAGGTTGTATTCAAGCTTTTCCCGGAGGGAATCGGCGTCGAGCAGGTCTTCCACCCGCACGCCGCACCGGTTGTACTTGTCCACGTAGGCGGGGCCGATGCCTCTTCCGGTGGTGCCGATTTTGCGCCCTTTCCCCCGCTGGTTCTCCTGGGCGGTGTCGAGCTTTTTATGGTACGGCATGACCACGTGGGCGGCGCCGCTGATGACGAGCCGCGCCCGGTCCTTCCCCCGGTCCTGGAGTTCTCTCAGTTCGTTGAGAAGCTGTTCGGGATCGATGACCACCCCGTTGCCTATGACGCATATCTTGCAGGGATAGAGCATTCCAGAGGGCAGGAGATGG
>NZ_JAESIH010000048.1:13804-48310 GCF_016756745.1 Aminivibrio sp. | reverse complement strand
GGGAGACAATGCGACGTTTGAAGTGGACCTGATCGTGCCTATCGCCATGGATCCGGGTCTTCGTTTTGCGGTGCGCGAAGGCGGCCATACGGTCGGCGCCGGCGTCGTCACCGAGATTCTTGAATAACCCCAGAGGGGGAATAGACAGTGGCAAAGAAAATACGCATCCGGCTGAAGGCCTTCGACCACAGGGTTCTCGACAGCTCCGCCTCCCAGATCGCCGAAACGGCGGACAGGAGCGGCGCCAAGGTATCCGGGCCGATTCCCCTTCCGACCGAGATCAACAAGGTTACAATCCTTAAGTCCCCCCACAAGGACAAGGATGCGCGCGAACAGTTTGAAACCAGGACACATAAGCGCCTCATCGACATCATCAACCCGACGCAGAAGACGATGGACGCGCTTATGCAGCTGAACCTTCCTTCTGGAGTAGACATCCAGATCAAATTGTAGGGGAAGCTCTGAGCTGAAAGGAGTTGGAGTGCAATGAGCATCGGTATTCTGGGTAAGAAACTCGGAATGGCCCAGATATACAACGATCAGGGCCAGGCGGTGGCAGTCACGGTGATCCAGGCCGGCCCGTGCCCTGTGGTGGATATGAAGACCCCCGACAAGGACGGATACAGCGCCCTCGTTCTCGGGTTCGGAAAAGTCAACCCGAAGAAATTGAACAAGTCCCGCCGGGGTCTCTTCGAGAAGTCCGATGTGGAGCCGCGGGACACCCTCCGGGAGTTCCGGGTTGACGTTCTCGACGGGTATTCCGTCGGCCAAGAGATCAACGTATCCCTTTTCTCCGAGGGCGAGACGGTGAACGTGTCGGGAATCAGCAAGGGTAAGGGCTTCGCCGGAGTCATGAAGAAGTACCACTTCGGCGGATCGAATTCCAGCCATGGCGCTTCCGTGGTTCACCGGCGGGGCGGCTCCAGCGGAGCCAGCAGCTACCCCGGCCGTGTTTTCAAGGGCAAGAGAATGCCCGGAAGAATGGGCAGTGAGAAAGTAACGGTAAAGAACCTCACTGTCGTAGCAGTGGACACCGACAATAACCTTCTTCTTGTCAAGGGTGCGGTACCCGGCGCGAAAAACAGCCTGGTCACCCTTTTCAAGAAAGGCTAGTCGGCCAAGAAGGAGGCCGGAAGTACAATGCCTACCCTGAAACTCGTATCATTCCAGGGAGAACCGATAGGGGAGATGCAGCTTGCCGATGAAGTCTTCGGCGCCCCCGTCCATGTTCCCGCCATGCACCAGGTAGTTGTCGCGCAACTCGCCAACCGCAGACGGGGAACCCAGTCCGCGAAGACCAGAGGCGAAGTGAGAGGCGGCGGAAAGAAGCCATGGAGACAGAAGAAAACCGGACGGGCCCGTCACGGAAGCACCCGTTCGCCCCTCTGGACAGGAGGCGGCGTGACCCATGCGCCGAAGCCCAGGGACTACAGCCAGAAGGTGAACAAGAAGGTCCGCCGTCTTGCGATACGCAGTGCTCTTTCACTGAAGGTCCGGGACGAACTCATGACGGTGGTTCAGTCTTTCGATCTTTCCAGGCCTTCGACGAAGGAAATGATCGCCTTCTTTTCGGCGGTCAACGCCAGAAAGCCCCTGATCGTCCTTCCCGAGAGCAACGAGACCGTGGCGAAGTCCGCCCGGAACGTTCCCGGAGCAAAGGTGATCAACATGGGCAACATCAACGTGTATGATCTTCTCAACGCGGGAACCCTCGTGATGACCCCCGAGGTTGTCAGCAGGCTCGAGGAGGTGTATGTCGGATGAACCTCATCGCTCACGATATCATCATCCGCCCGGTTATCACCGAGAAGAGCAGCCGTCTCATGGAGATGAACAAGTACACTTTTGAAGTCCATCCTTCCGCGAACAAGATCCAGATCCGGAGGGCCATCGAGGAGATCTTCAAAGTGAAGGTAAAGAACGTGAACGTGCTGTCCGTTCACGGCAAGCCGAAGAGAATGGGCGCTTTCCAGGGAAAGACCCGGTCGTGGAAAAAAGCGATCGTCAGTCTTGCCAAGGGCGAGCGCATCGAGTTCTTCGAAGGCGCGAGCATCTAGCGGGAAGGAGAAGGAATCAGCAATGGCAATCAAACAGTTCAAGCCCTATACTCCCGGCCGCAGGTTCATGACCGTCCAGAAGAACGACGATCTGACCAGGAAGGATCCGGAACGTTCCCTCCTCGAGCCCCTTCACAAGAAGGGCGGCAGGAACAACCGCGGCAGGATCACCATGCGTCACCGGGGCGGCGGCGCACGCAGGCTGTACCGGGTCATCGACTTCAAGAGGAACAAGCTGTCCGTGCCCGGAAAAATTGCCGCCATCGAGTACGATCCGAACAGGAACGCCCGCATCGCCCTCGTCCATTATCTTGACGGCGAGAAGCGGTATATCCTGGCTCCCAAGGATCTCAAGGTCGGCGACACCGTCGTCGCCGGTCCCGAATCTGACATCAGGCCCGGCAACGCCCTGAAACTCAGGGATATTCCCGTGGGCACCATGGTCCACAACCTCGAGCTCGAGCCCGGCAGGGGGGGAAAGCTTGTCCGCGCGGCAGGCACCTCGGCCCAGATCATGGCAAAAGAGGGCAAGTACGCTTACCTCCGTATGCCCAGCGGTGAGCTCCGGCTCATCCTGCAGGAATGCATGGCCACCATCGGCCAGGTAGGAAACGAAGATTACGAGAACGTGTCCCTCGGCAAGGCCGGGAAGACCCGTTGGCTGGGCAGACGTCCAATGGTTCGCGGTATGGTCATGAACCCTGTCGACCATCCCATGGGCGGCGGTGAGGGACGGAGCAAGTCCCACAAGCACCCTGTTTCTCCCTGGGGAACACCCGCAAAGGGATACCGCACCCGGAAAAACAAGCCGTCCGATAGACTTATCGTCCGGCGCCGTTACGAGAAGTAAGGAGGGACTAAGATGGCTCGTTCCAGAAAGAAGGGGCCCTATGTGGACCAGAAGCTGCTCCGCAAGGTGGAGGACATGAACGAAGGGACCGCGAAGAAAGTGCTCAAGACCTGGTCCAGGAGGTCCACCATCGTGCCGCCCATGATCGGTCACACCATCGCGGTGCACAACGGCAGGATCCACATCCCCATCTACATCAGCGAAAATATGGTTGGTCACAAACTTGGGGAATTTGCCCCCACCCGCAAGTTCGGCGGACATGCGGGGCAGGAGCGCTCCTCAAGAGCGAGGTAAGGAGTGATGGTGATGGAAGCGAAAGCCGTTGCCAGACAGGTACGGGTTTCACCGATAAAGGTTCGTCGGGTGCTGGCTCTCATTCGGGGGAAGAAAGTCGGAGACGCCCTTGTGGCCCTCCGGTTCAGCCCGCAGAAATCCGCCAAACTCGTCGGTAAAGTGTTGCAGAGCGCCGTGGCCAACGCCGAACACAATTTCGGTATGGATACGGACAAACTGCGGGTCGTAGCAGCTACGGCGGATCAGGGGCCGAAGATGAAGCGCTTCCGCCCTGTGTCGATGGGTAGGGCGCACCCCTACTACCACCGTACAAGCCACGTGACTGTCACAGTGGCAGAACGTTAAGGAGGGGGAACTCGTGGGACAGAAAGTTCACCCAATCGGATTCCGTCTTGGAGTCGTCAAAGAATGGGAGTCCAAGTGGTATGCAGGCGGTAAGGATTATGCGAAGAATCTTCACGAGGACATCGCGCTTCGGAAGTACATCGCGAAGAAGTGGGAGCATGCGGGCATTTCCCGTATTGAAATAGAAAGGGTCGGCAATGTCATCCGTTTCACGGTTTGGACCTCCCGGCCCGGTGTAGTGATCGGACGGGGCGGGGCCGAGATTCAGGTCATGAAAGACGACCTTCAGGCCAAAACCGGCGCCAAGATCATGATCAACGTCCAGGAGATCAAAAACCCGGACGTGGAGGCTCAGCTCGTGGCAGTGGGCGTCGCCTCCGCTCTCGAGAGAAGGGTTTCCTTCCGGAGGGCGATGAAGCAGTCCATCTTCCGTGCCATGAAGGGCGGAGCCAAGGGAATCAAGATTTCCACCGCCGGCCGTCTCGGCGGAGCGGAAATCGCCCGGACGGAATGGTACAACGAGGGGCAGCTTCCGCTCTCCACCATCCGCGCCGACATCGATTACGGGTTTGCCGAGGCCCGCACCATGTACGGAGTCATCGGAGTCAAGGTCTGGATTTACAGGGACAAGGAAAACGAGCGTCCCGCCCAGGCGCCCCGACAGTCCCGGAAAAGGGGGTAGCGCACTATGCTGATGCCGAGCAGGGTAAAATACCGCAAACCTTTCCGTCGTCCCCTCAAGGGACGGGCCAAGGGCGGGGCCACGGTGGCCTTCGGCGAGTACGGGCTTCAGAGCCTTGACTGCGCCTGGATTACCGCCCGCCAGATAGAAGCCACTCGTGTGGCCATTTCGAGAAAGATGAAGAAGGGCGGAAAGATCTGGATCCGGATTTTCCCCGATCACCCCTTCACCAAGAAGCCTCTCGAAACCCGAATGGGTAAGGGAAAGGGATCTCCGGAGTTCTGGGTCGCTCCTGTGAAGAGGGGCCGTATACTTTTCGAGATCGCCGGAGTTCCGAAAGAGGTCGTAGAGGAAGCTTTCCGCACAGCCTCTCACAAGTTGCCTGTCAAGGTGCGGATTGTCGCCCGAGAAGGTTTTGGTGGTGAATGAACATGGAAGCCAAGAATCTGCGCGATCTTACGATCGAAGAACTGAACGAGAAGCACAGGCAGTACAAGGAAGAGCTGTTCAACCTGCGGTTCCAGAACGCCATAGGACAGCTTCAGAACACAGGCAGGATAAAAGCTGTGAAGAAGACGATCGCCAGGGTACTGACGGTTGTCCGAGAGAAACAGATGGCCGGCGAGCAGTCCGCCGGAAGGAGGTAGCCCCGAATGGAAGAGCGGAAACCTCACCGCAAGGTCCGGACCGGAACGGTCGTCAGCGACAAGATGGACAAGACCGTGGTCGTCCGGGTAACGCGGTATGACGAACATCCCCTCTACGGAAAGAGGATCATCAGGGCGAAGAAATACACCGCCCACGATGAAAACAACGAATGCAGGATGGGGGACCTTGTGACCATCGGTGAATCACGGCCCCTGAGCAAAACGAAGAGATGGACCCTTCTCGAGATCGTCCGGCGTGCGCCCGTGTTCGACTCGGTCGAGGAGAACGGCGGGGAGGCATAAGCCATGATTCAGTTGACGACTGTTCTCAATGTGGCTGACAACTCCGGTGCGAAGAAGCTTTTCTGCATCCAGGTTCTCGGCGGAAGCAAGAGAAGGTTCGGCACCATCGGCGACGTGATCGTGGCGTCCGTCCGCGAGGCCATTCCCAACAGCAATATCGCGAAGGGATCGGTGGTCAAGGCGGTCATCGTCCGGACAAAGAAGGAAATCCGAAGGGCCGACGGTTCGTACGTCCGCTTTGACGACAACGCCGCGGTGATCATCGACAACAACGGTGACCCCAAGGGAACCCGAATCTTCGGGCCGGTGGGACGGGAACTGAGAGCGAAGAAATACATGCGCATCCTCTCCCTCGCCCCGGAAGTTGTGTAACGGAGGGCAATGGACTATGGGCAAGATGAGACTGAAAAAAGGTGACCGGGTCCGGGTCATCTCCGGAAAAGACAAGGGGAAAGAGGGGAAAATTCTCCGCTCGATTCCCGACAGGGACCTCCTGGTGATCGAGGGCGTCAACATGGCAACGAAACATGTGAAGCCCTCCCAGAAGAACCCCAAGTCCGGTATTGTGAAACAGGAAGGGCCGATCTACGCCTGCAAGGTCATGCTCGTGTGCCCCTCTTGCGGCGCTGCTACCCGCGTTGGTCGCGGCTACCTTGACAGCGGGAAAAAGGTCCGCCTGTGCAAGGCATGCGGCGAAATCGTGGACCAGGTGTAAGGAGGAGAGTGCGCCATGACCCCTCGTTTTCTCGAGAAATATAAAAACGAAGTCGCAGGCAATCTTGCGAAGGAATTCAGCTACAAGAACGTCATGGAGATCCCCCGCCTCAGGAAGATCGTGGTGAACATCGGGGTGGGCGAGGCAAAGGTCGACATCAAGTACATGGATGTCTCCATGGCGGAGCTCACGGCCATCACCGGGCAGCGTCCCCTTCTCAAGAGGGCGAAGAAGTCCGTGGCAGGCTTCAAGGTCCGCCAGGGAATGCCCGTAGCCTGCACCGTCACCCTTCGGGGAGCCCGTATGTGGGAATTCCTTGACAGGCTTATTTCCCTCGCCCTTCCGAGCATCAAGGACTTCCAGGGTGTGTCGCGGCGGGGATTCGACGGCAGGGGCAACTACAACCTCGGCCTTCGGGAGCAGCTCATTTTTCCGGAGATCAACTATGACAAGGTCATCCGCCCGCGCGGGATGAACGTGTCGATCGTAACGTCCGCGAAAACGGATGAGGAAGCCCATGCTCTGCTTCGCGAGCTGGGAATGCCCTTCAACCGGTAAGAAAGGGGGATTTTCGAGATGGCAAGAAAGGCAATAAAGTACAAGACTACGCAGCCCCCGAAATTCGCGGTGAGAAAGTATAACAGGTGCCCGCTCTGCGGCCGTGTTCACGGATACATGAGACGATTCAACATGTGCCGGTGCTGCTTCAGAAAGCTCGCTCGCGAGGGAAAAATACCCGGCGTAGTGAAGTCTAGCTGGTAGCAGAGTGGACTGAAGGGGGTTACGAGGAATGTACGTTACCGATCCGATAGCGGATATGCTTGCGCGCATCAGGAACGCGAACATGGTTTTCCATGAGAGCGTCGATGTGCCTTCAAGCAAAATCAAGATGGAAATCGCCCGGATTCTCAAGGAAGCGGGCTACATCAAGAACTACAAGGTTGTCAGCGACCCGAAAAAGCCTTACGGTTCCATCAGGCTTTTCCTCTCCTACGGTCCCAACCGGGAGCGGGTCATTCAGGGGCTTCGCAGAATCAGCAAGCCCGGCAGGAGAATCTACGTCGGCCATGCCGATCTTCCCAAGGTCATGGGCGGGCTTGGAATCGCGGTCATTTCTACATCCCAGGGCCTCAAGACGGACACGGAAGCGACGCAGCTCGGCCTGGGCGGCGAAGTTCTCTGCTATGTCTGGTAAAGTGGGGGTGCACTAGATGTCTCGAATCGGACGAAAAATCATCCCCCTTGGGCCGGGAGTGAGCATTGCCGTCAACGACGGCGCCGTGACCGTCCAGGGACCCAAGGGAAAGCTTTCGACTCCCACGGTACCCGGGATCGAGATCGCCGTTGAGGACGGACACGTCGTCGTCTCCCGGCAGAACGAGCAGAAGCAGACCAAGTCCTTTCACGGAATGATGAGGGCCCTCATCGCCAACATGGTGACCGGGGTGACCGCCGGATTCAAGAAGGACCTCGAAATCGTCGGCGTGGGATACCGCGCCCAGATGCAGGGGAAAAAGCTCATTCTGAACCTCGGCTATTCCAACCCCGTGGAGTACGAAGCTCCCGCGGGAATAGACATCGCCGTCGACGGTCCCACGAAACTTTCCGTGGCGGGAATTGACAAGCAGGCGGTGGGCCAGGTTGCGGCGATCATTCGCGGTTTCCGCTCTCCCGAACCCTACCAGGGCAAGGGAATCCGGTATGCCGGCGAGCGGATAATCCGCAAGGCCGGAAAGACCGGCGCCAAGTAATCTGAGGTGAATTGACATGAAAATGAAAAGCAGAAGCGTCATGCGCGAAATTCGTCACGCCAGGCTTCGCAAACAGGTGTCCGGCACGGCCGCCAAGCCCAGAATGGCTGTTTTCCACAGCCTCTCCCATATCTATGTCCAGTTCATCGATGATGAAGCCGGACATACCCTTGCGGCAGCCTCCACGGTGGAACCGGCCGTAAGGAGCGCCCTCGCCGGAACGTGCAATATGGAAGCCGCCAAGGCAGTCGGGAAAATTGCTGCTGAACGCGCTCTCGCCAAGGGCATCACGTCGGTGGTCTTTGACAGGGGCGGGCATATGTTCCACGGCAAGGTAAAGGCTCTGGCGGAGTCCGCCCGCGAAGCCGGCCTGAAGTTCTAAGGGGAGGCACAGAGGATGATCAGGAAAAAGATAGATGCCAAGGGGATGGAACTTACCGAGCGCGTCGTGGCCATCAACCGGGTCAGCAAGGTTGTCAAGGGCGGCAAGCGCTTCAAGTTCAGCGTCCTCGTTGTGGTCGGCGACGGTGACCGGTACGTAGGAGTCGGCATGGGCAAGGCCAAGGAAATATCCGAGGCTGTCCGGAAGGGTATCGACAAGGCCGGCAAGAACCTCGTGGAGCTCAAGAGGATCGGGAACACCATTCCTCACCCGGTGAACGGTGAATTCGGAGCGGCATCGGTGCTTCTCAAGCCCGCCGTTCCCGGAACGGGAGTTATCGCAGGCGGAGTAGTTCGGGCCATCATGGAGCTCGGCGGAGTGAAGGACGTGGTGACCAAGGTCATCGGCCGGACCTCCAATGCAATCAACGTGGCCTGGGCGACCATGCAGGCTCTCGAAGAGATGCGGACCCCCGACGAAATTCTTCGGCTCAGGGGCAAGAAAACCCCCGAAGCCGCGGCGGAGTAGGAGGCATTCTCATGGCGAAGCTTAGAATCACTTGGAAGAGGAGTTCCATCGGCAGGCCCGAGGTCCAGAAGCGGACCGTCCGTGCCCTTGGCCTCACCAAACTCAACCAGACAGTAGAACACGACGACACTCCCCAGATCCGCGGCATGGTCAACAAGGTCAGCCACTTGGTGGAATGTGTTGCCGTGGAGAATGAGGGAGGGACACTCCATGAGCTTGCATGAACTGAGCCCTGCACCCGGCGCCAGGAGCAAGAGCAAGAAAAGGCTCGGTCAGGGTATCGGAAGCGGAACTGGTAAAACGGCGGGAAAGGGCAACAAGGGACAGAAGGCCAGGAGCGGCGGCGGAGTACGGCCGGGCTTCGAGGGCGGACAGATGCCCATGATGCGCCGCATCCCCAAGAAGGGTTTCAACAACGCGAGATTCGCCAAGGAATTCCAGATCGTCAACGTTGAATCCCTTGCCTCCAGGTTTGAAGCGGGGGAGACGGTGGGCTTCTCCGAGATGTATGCAGCGCGCCTCGTCCAGAAGGACAACATCCCTGTGAAAGTACTTGCCTCGGGTGAAATTGACAAGGCGCTTACTGTGCGGGCCCAGGCGTTCAGCGCCCAGGCAAAAGCGAAGATCGAAGCAGCGGGTGGGAAGGCCGAGGTGATCTGAGTGATCGATTCCTTCCGGGATGCCTTCAGACTGCCTGACCTGAAAAGAAGAATACTCTTCTCCCTCGGTGTGCTGTTCGTTTTCCGCTTGGGGGCCCACGTCCCGACGCCCGGGATCGACGCTGAGGCTATGTCCCGTCTGTTCGACGGCGGGGGAGTTCTCGGTTTTCTCGACATATTCGCGGGCGGCGCGCTGAGGCGGTTCAGTATCTTCGCGCTCGGCGTCGCCCCGTACATCAACGCGAGCATCGTCATGCAGCTGCTTGTGGTCATCTTCCCCACACTGGAAAAGATGCAGAAGGAAGGAGAGGACGGCAGAAAAAAGATCGTCCAGTGGACGCGCTACGCCGCCGTCCTCTTCGCTCTGGTTCAGGCGGTGGGCATGACCTTCTGGCTTCGCAGTCTCGGTATTTTCAGCGGTCATCTTTTCGACGGAATCGTGGTGGTATCTACAGTCACGGCGGGATCCATAGCCGTCATGTGGCTCGGTGAGGAAATCTCCGACCACGGTATCGGCAACGGCATCTCGCTCCTTATTTTCGCCGGTATCGTGGCCAGGGTTCCCGAGGCCGTTATCCAGAGCTGGAAAATGCTCATGCTCGGCGAAATGAACGCTCTCGTCCTCTTTCTCGCCCTTTTGCTCATGGTGGGCGTCATTGCGGGATGCATCGTGTTGCAGGAAGGCCAGAGACGGCTTCCCGTGCAATACGCGAAACGTGTGGTAGGCAACAAGATCTACGGCGGACAGAGCACCTTCATTCCCCTGAAGGTCAACCAGGCGGGGGTCATCCCCATCATTTTCGCCTCGTCGGTGCTCCTGTTCCCCTACTCTGTGGCGAAGTTCTTCTCTGGCGACATCGCCCTGTTCTTCCAGAACATCTTCGCCCCGGGAAGTTTTGTGTATACCATTTTATACGTGGCGCTCATCATCTTCTTCTCCTACTTCTACACCGCCGTGGTGTTCAACCCTTCGGACGTGGCGAACAACATGAAGAAGTACGGCGGCTTCATTCTCGGAATCCGGCCGGGCAAGCCCACGTCGGATTACATCGAGAAAGTGATGAGCAGAATCACTCTCGGCGGCGCGTTTTTCCTCGCCGGGGTGGCCCTCGTTCCGAACATCATGACCCAGTTCATGGGGATCAACAGCTTCTACTTCGGCGGAACGGCGGTACTCATCGTCGTCGGCGTTGCTCTCGACACTGTTCACCAGATTGAGGGGCAGCTGCTTATGCGGCACTATGAGGGAATTCTCAAGCGCAAGGACAAAGCCGGCGGACTACTTCGCTTTTAAGGAGAAGGACAATGCGCATAATTCTTCTTGGCTCACCAGGGGCAGGTAAAGGAACACTCGCGGCGGAAATGAGCAAGAAATATTCTGTAGCGCATATCTCCACCGGGGACATTTTTCGCGAAAACGTGAAGAACAACACTCCGTTGGGCAGGGAAGCGCGGTACTACATGGACGCGGGCAAGCTCGTGCCGGACGACATCGTCAACGCAATGATGGAGGACAGGCTTCGGGAGCCCGACTGCGAGAAGGGATTCATCCTCGACGGTTTTCCACGGACGGTTCCCCAGGCGAAAGCCCTGGAGAAGATCCTGGAAGATTTGCATCTCAGCCTCGACGGAGTGGTGTTCCTTGACGTCGATGAAGAGACAGTGGTCAAGCGCCTCTCGGGGCGCAGAACATGCCGCTCCTGCGGAGCGATCTACAATGTGGCGTTCAGGCCGTCGGCAAAGGGAGACCGTTGCGAGAAGTGCGGCGGAGAACTTTACCAGCGGGAAGATGACAGTGAAGAAGTCATAAGGAAAAGGCTGAAGGTGTTTTATGACCAGACCGCGCCGGTGATATCCTACTACGAGGGGAAAAATATGTTTGTGAGGCTACGCTCGGCACGGAACAGCCATTCACTTCTCGAGGAACTCGAAGCGGCATTCGGCGGTACGGAATGATAACGCTGAAAAAAGAACCGGAACTTGTTTTTATGCGGAAAGCGGGAAAGATTGTTGCCGACGTGCTCGACATGATCGGCGGGATAGTTCGCCCCGGAACGACCACCGCCGAGATTGACCGGGCGGCCGAGGATCTCATCCTTAAGGCCGGGGCGACCCCCGCTTTCAAGGGATACCGGGTTCCCGGAATTCCTTCGCCCTTTCCCGGGGCCGTGTGCGCTTCCATTAACAGGGAAGTGGTTCATGGAATTCCGAGCAGAGACCGCCGCCTTGAAGAAGGCGACATCATCAGCATCGATGTCGGCGCCTGCTACTCCGGGTACTTTGGGGACGCAGCCTGCACCTACCCCGTCGGCCGGGTGAATGCCGTCCGACGGAAGCTTCTCGACGTTACCCGAGGAAGCCTTGAGAAGGCGATATCCGTGGCGAAAGCCGGAAAAACCCTGGGCGACATCGGATATGCCGTCGAGAGCTTCATCACTCCTCACGGCTTTGGTCTCGTACGGGATTACTCGGGGCACGGAATAGGCTCCCGTCTTCACGAACCGCCCCAGATACCCAACTACGGGCGTCCGGGACGGGGAATAACACTCAAAGCGGGAATGACTTTGGCCATCGAGCCTATGGTGTTGGCCGGCGCAGAAGAAGTCGAAGTCGGCCGTGACCAGTGGGTGGTCATGACGGTGGACGGCTCCGATGCCGCTCATTTCGAAAAATCGGTTCTCATCCGAGATGGAGAGCCGGAAATTCTTACTCCGTGGACATGGGCCTGAATGAGCTTCCCGACGGCAGCCTGTGCAGAATCGGTCAAGTTGTTCGATCCCGTAAAGGAAAAGATGTCGGCAGATGGTATGTGATCGTCGGAATTTCAGAGGACGGGCGAAGGGTATACCTCGCGGACGGGCGGAAATACACGCCCGCGAAACCCAAGCCAAAAAACACGATCCACCTGCAGCGCACGGGATGGTATCTTGACGAAATCGCGCACAGCATCCTGTCGGAAGGAAGGATGGACGCAGGAAGATTTCAGGCTCTTCTGTCGGGCCTTTTATCGAAATGAACAGCAGGGAGGATGAAAAACCGCATGTCCAACAAAGACGACGTGTTAGAAGTACGGGGGAAAGTTATCGAACCTCTCCCAAATGCCATGTTCCGGGTGGAACTCGACAACGGGCACAGGATTCTCGCCCATGTTTCCGGAAAAATGCGGCTTCATTTCATCCGCATTCTCCCGGGCGACAAGGTCCTGGTGGAGATCTCCTCCTACGACTTGGCACGGGGCCGGATAGTGTATAGATATAAATAGAGTGGACCGCAGAAGGACCGGGAAAGTTTCGGCAAAAAACGGAACCCGGCGACGGAAAAGTATTTTCTTCTGACCGATACTGCTGTATAATTCTAAGCTTGGAGAAAATGCGGTATGTACAGAAGCCCTCGGAAGGGCATCTGTTTTTGAGTTCTTTGCCAGAGGAGCGTGGATTGGATGAAAGTGAAACCTTCGGTCAAGCCGATGTGCGAATTCTGCCGGGTTATCCGGCGCAAGGGTGTCGTGCGGATTATCTGCAGCAGGAATCCGCGCCATAAGCAGAGACAGGGTGCAAGGAGGTAAGGCTGGCTATGGCCCGAATCGCCGGAGTAGACATACCCAGAGACAAGCGTGTGGAAATTGCGTTGACCTATATTTTTGGAATAGGCCTTCCCACTTCGAAGAAGATCATCCAGGCCACCGGAGTGAATCCGGACACCAGGGTGAAGGACCTCACCGAGGAAGAGACCCAGAAGCTCCGCAGGGAGATCGAGGATCACCACAAGGTGGAAGGCGACCTTCGCAGGGAAGTGTCCATGAACATCAAGCGGCTTATGGACATAGGCTGCTACAGGGGCCAGCGTCACAAGCTCGGTCTTCCAGTCCGCGGACAGAAGACCAAGACCAATGCCCGCACCCGCAAGGGGCCCCGGCGCACTGTCGCGGGCAAGAAGATGGCTACGAAGTAGCCTTCTGAACCCAGGATAAACAAGGAGGCTGGATTAAGTGGCCAAGCGTACGGTCCGTAAAGGGAAACGCAAGGAAAGAAAGAATATCAGCTACGGTGTCGCCCACATCTACTCTACGTTCAACAATACCATCGTCTGCGTGAGCGACAAGGGCGGCAACATACTCGCATGGGCTTCCGGCGGAAACGTGGGCTTCAAGGGAACCAGAAAATCCACTCCCTTCGCCGCCCAGATTGCCGCGAGCCAAGTCGCCAAAGCGGTTCAGGAGCATGGCGTCCAGGAGATCGACGTGGTCGTCAAGGGCCCCGGTCCCGGCCGCGAATCGGCGATCCGGTCTCTTCAGGCCGCAGGACTCCAGGTGAACATGATAAAGGACACCACCCCCATTCCTCACAACGGCTGCCGTCCTCCGAAGCGGCGCAGAGTGTAGGAAAAGGTCAGTCAAGGAGGGAATCTATTTCTTATGAGCAGATATATAGGGCCTTCGTGCCGTCAGTGCAAGGCTGAGGGAACCAAGCTCTTCCTGAAGGGCGACCGCTGCTATTCCGCGAAGTGCGCCATTACGAAAAAAGAGGCCGGAGCCAACACGAGGATGAAACGGGGACGCCCCCGGACGAAGATCAGCGAGTACGGAATCCGGCTCCGGGAGAAGCAGAAGCTTCGCAGGTTTTACGGCATGAACGAAGCGCAGTTCCACAGAATGTACGAGATCGCGAACAAAATGTCCGGCCAGACCGGCCACAATTTCCTGCAGCTTCTCGAGCGCAGGCTGGACAACGTGGTCTACCGTCTCGGCTTCGCCACCAGCAGAAAGCAGGCCAGGCAGCTTGTCCTTCACGGGCACTTTCTCGTCAACGGCAAAAGGGTGGACATCCCCAGCTTCCTGGTCAGCGCCGGCGATGTGGTTGCCGCCACCGAGAAGAGCCGCGAGACCGCACTTCTGAAGGAGAACGCGGAAGTCGCCGGTGCCCGCACCGTGCCCCAGTGGCTCGAGGTCAACTCCGAGAAGATCGAGGGAAAAATCATCGCGCTTCCCGCGCGTGACCAGATTGATGCGCCCGTGACCGAACAGCTCGTCGTCGAGTTTTATGCCAGATAATGGCGTGAAAGGTGTTGGAAGCCTTGGAACATATGCGGCCTGAAATCCGAATCGAGGAAAGCAATCCCACCTTCGCGAAGGTTCTTATCGAACCCCTTGAGCGTGGATATGGAGCTACCCTTGGTAATTCGCTCCGCAGGGTTCTCCTTTCCTCGATCAGGGGAGCGGCCATATCGTCGGTCCGCATTGACGGCGTGCTCCATGAGTTCAGCACCATTCCCGGAGTCAGGGAAGATGTCATCGAGATTCTGCTGAACCTCAAGCATGTCCCGGTGCGCTCCTTCAGCAGCGAAGTACGGGTGCTCCACCTGGAAGTCGAGAGGGCGGGAACCGTGACGGCCGCCGACATCCAGCCCGACAGCGAAGTGGAGTTCGTCAGGCCCGACGCACCCATCTGCACCATGGAAGAAGGCGCCAGGCTTTCCATGCAGATTTACGTGGAACAGGGAGTGGGGTACGCTTCCATGGAACGTCCTCGCCCCCCCTATCTTCCCGTGGACGCCCTCATGGTGGACGCCATCTTTTCACCTGTCCTGAAGGTGAACTACAATGTGGAAGCCGCCCGGGTAGGCCAGCGGACAGACTACGAGCGGCTCGTGCTCGAGGTCTGGACCAACGGTGTCCATTCACCGGAGGCCACCGTGTGCGAGGCGTCGAAGATCCTGAAAGGGTACTTTGCGAATTTCGTCGAGGACATGGAGAAAAAGCACCCCGAGGAAAGGGCCGAACAGGATACCCCCGTTTCCCTGGGAGCAGCCGATACGGCTTCGGAGCGGTCCGGCGAGGAGGACGATTATCTCTCCCGGCCTGTTCGGGACCTCGAGCTCTCGATCCGCAGCGAGAACTGCCTCCTCAGGGGCGGAATTCATACCATAGGCGATCTCATGAGCAAGAGCAAGGAAGACCTGCTGAAGATCCGCAACCTCGGCAAGATTTCCCTCCGGGAGATCGAAGAGAAAATGGAAAAGCTCGGTGCCGTCATTTCGGGCGACAAGGGCGAAACAAAGTCAACGAAGGAGGATTAATTTCCATGAGACATCGTATGGTTAGCCGGACGCTTGGCCGGTATGGCAGCCACAGAAGGGCCATGCTGTCCAACATGGCGGCCAGCCTTTTCATTGAAGAGAGCATCACCACCACCGTCACCCGGGCAAAGGAGCTCCGCCGGTACGCCGAGCGGCTCATTACCCGGGCCAAGGGCGGCACTGTCCACGACCGGCGCATCGTCCGGTCCAAGATGGCCCACAAGGAAGCCGCCATCAAACTTTTTGACGACCTTGCAAAACGGTATGCCGGCCGGCCTGGTGGCTACACCCGCATCATCAAGACAGGGAACCGTCACGGCGACGGCTCCCCCATGGCGGTTATAGCCCTGGTCGATTGATTATGCCCCGAAAAACGGTATGCGAACTCCGGGATGTGACTTTCGTCTATCCCGGAGGAGCGGCCGACAGCTCCGGCTGTGCCCGCCCCGCCCTCCGGAACGTGACGCTTTCCATATACGAGGGGGAGTGGGTGGCGCTGCTTGGAAGCAACGGATCAGGCAAATCCACCCTTGCGAAACACCTGAACGCCCTGCTGGTACCCTCGCAGGGCGATTGTCTTGTATACGGCCTTTCCACCCGGGATGAGAAAAACGTCTTCCCCATCCGGAGCACCGTGGCCATGGTCTTCCAGAACCCCGAGAACCAGATTGTGGGTACCGTGGTGGAGGAAGACGCTGCCTTCGGACCGGAAAACCAGGGAATCCCCCCCGAAGAAATCGTCCAGCGGGTGGAGGTCGCCCTTTCGGTCGCCGGGCTGCTCGAAAAGCGCAAAAAACCCACCTACACCCTCTCGGGAGGAGAAAAGCAGCGTCTCGCCGTCGCAGGGGCCCTCGCCATGGACACGCCGTGCCTCGTCCTCGACGAGCCGACGGCCATGCTCGACCCCGCAGGGAGGGCGGAACTCCTTCGTGTGCTCTGCAACCTTCACGCCTCGGGCAAGACCATCGTCTCCATCACCCACCGCCTCGAAGAAATTCTCTCCTGCGACCGGGCGATCATCCTGCACCGGGGAGAGATCGCGTGGGAAGGATCCGTTCCCGATCTCTTCCTCTCCGACCTTCCCTTCCGTGAGTGGGGACTGGACATTCCTCCCCTTGTTTCCTTCTGGCGCGACCTCAGGGCAGAGGGGCGTTCCGTCCCCCCCGTGCCGACGGTGGCGGCCATGGCCGACGCACTATGTCAATAATCGTATCCGGCCTCGGCCACACCTACCACCAGGGCACCCCCCTCGAAACCTGCGCCCTCCGGGACATCTCCTTCGAGTTTCCGGCAGGAACCTGGTTCTCCGTGGTAGGCCATACGGGAAGCGGTAAATCGACCCTCGCCCAGCACCTCAACGGCATTCTCCTGCCCATGGAGGGAAGGATTCTCATCGACGGGCTGGAAGTGAAGGAAAAAAACCCGAGCCTCCGGGAAATTCGCCGGAAAGTCGGCCTGGTCTTCCAGTACCCCGAGCAGCAGCTCTTCGCCGAGACGGTCAGCGATGAACTCGCCTTCGCACCCCGCAACTGGGGCGTTCCCGAGGATGACATCCCGGCACGGGTCGCCGCCGCCGCCGGCCAGGTCGGTCTTGACGAGGGGTGCCTCGGAAGAAGCCCTTTCCACCTTTCTGGAGGAGAAAAACGGAAGGCCGCCATCGCCTCCGTCCTGTCCTCCCGGCCGGACTACCTCGTTCTCGACGAACCCACCGCCGGGCTCGACTCCTTTTCCAGAAAGGAACTCACCCGCCTGCTGTCCGATCTCCGGAACGAAGGAATGGGCATCCTGCTGGTCACCCACGACCTGGACATCGCCCTCCGGATGAGCGACCGCATCCTTGTGCTGGACGGCGGGCGCCAATCAGTCTGCGACACTCCTGCCGCGGTGCTGGCCCACCTCGGCGCCCACCCCGTGACGGGGCTCGGCCTGCCCGAGATCGCCGCCCTTTCCGCAGCCCTTCGGGAACGGGGGAAAGATGTCCCCCTCACCTGGAACTGGAAAGAAATCAAGTCCGCCCTTTTCGGGAGTCAGAAATGAAATTCTTCAATCATCTCACCTTCGGCCAGTACGTCCCGTCGGAATCCCCGGTGCACCGCCTCGACCCGCGGTGCAAGATCATTGCCGTCCTTGTCCTGTTAACAGGCATTTTCCTCGCGAAGCATCCCGCCGTCTTTTCCGTGTGGGGCATCCTTCTCGCGTGCCTGACCGCCGGGGCCCGCCTTCCCTTCCGGCTCGTCCTGCGGTCGGCGAAACCCGTCCTTATCCTGGTACTTTTCACCGCCTCCATTCATATTTTTTTCACTTCGGGGACGCCCCTCGTCTCTCTCGGCATCGTCACCATATCCCGGGAGGGGGTTGTCCTGGCCGTTTACATGGGGCTCCGCCTGCTCTTCCTCGTGCTCTTCGCCTCATTTCTCACCCTGACCACCAGGCCCATGGAGCTGGCCGACGGCCTGGAGAGGCTCTTTTCCCCCTTCGCCCGATTCGGCTTTCCCGCCCATGAACTGGCCATGATGATGACCATCGCCCTCCGGTTCATCCCGACCCTCCTCGATGAAACCGACCGGATCATGAAAGCTCAGCTCGCCAGGGGAGCCTCCTTTGACCGGGGCGGCCTGTGGAAGAGGCTGAAGGCCTTTCTTCCGGTGCTCATCCCGCTGTTCGTCATCGTCTTCCAGCGGGCGGAAGACCTCGCCGTGGCCATGGAAGCAAGGTGCTACCGGGGCGGAACCGGCAGGACCCGCATGTACCCCCTGGCCTGGAAGGCGGCCGATACGGCAGCCCTTCTCCTGGTTCCGGCCGTGGTCATTGTCCTCGTTTTCATCGACCGGAGTCTTGCCTGATGCGCTACGCGGCCCGGGTCGGCTACATGGGTACGGCATATTCGGGATGGCAGCGGCAGGCCATGGGCACAGGCGTCCAGGAGAAAATCGAGACAAGCCTCGCCGTTCTCGAGGGAAAACCCGTCACCGTGACGGCGGCAGGACGCACAGACGCAGGAGTTCATGCCTGCGGACAGGTGATCTCCTTTGAACTGGAGAAGGAATGGCGGCCCGACAAGCTCGTCCTTGCGGTCAACTTCCGCCTGCCGCCGGACATCGCCGTCCTCGAGACGGCCAGGGTTCTGCCGTGGTTCGACGCCAGGCGCCACGCCCTCTGGAGAGAATACCGCTTCTTCATCTGGCACGGGAACGCCCTGCCTCCCTTTCTCCACGGGCGGGTATGGTGGAACCGTTTCCATTGGGATTTCGGGAAAGTCCGGCAGGCCTGCGCCCTCTTCGAGGGGGATCATGATTTCCGGGCGTTCTGCAAGACGGCCGAATGCCCCGAGCGGACGGTCCGGACCATCCACCGGGCCTCGGTCACGAGAAAGGGCCGCCTCGCCGTGTTCACCGTCCGGGGAAATGCCTTTCTCACCAACATGGTCCGCATCATGGCGGGCAACCTGAACGCCGTCGGACGGGGGAAAAAATCGGTAGAATGGCTGAAGGGCCTTCTCGGGGGCCAGGCCAGGGAAAACTCGGCCATGACCGCTCCCGCCGAGGGATTGTACTTGTGGAAAGTGGGCTATGGGGAGGGTACCCCATTCGGCCCGTACAGGGTAGAATAGACCGGTCGTTTTATATATAATCCGGAGCTCCATCGCCGGAAAAGAGAGCCGTGGGGACGCCCCGAAACATGCCTTTCGTCGTCCAAAGGAGGAAGACGCCGTGTTCGGAACGGATATAGGAATAGACCTTGGAACAGCAACCGTACTTATTTATGTGAAAAATAAGGGTATCGTCCTTCGGGAACCCTCAGTGGTGGCCGTGGACCTTGATACCGGGAAAATACTCGCTGTGGGCTACGAGGCCAAGAACATGGTCGGCCGCACGCCGGGAAACATCACGTCGGTCCGCCCGCTGCGGGACGGCGTCATCGCCGACTACACCATGACGGAGGCCATGCTGCACCACTTCATGCGCCGCGTCCAGCGGGGCTTCAGCCGCTTTTTCCGCAACCGGGTCATGATCTGCGTTCCGTCGGGAGCCACCGACGTTGAACGCCGGGCGGTCCTCGAGGCCGCCGTGGAAGTGGGGGCCAAGGAAGCCTACCTCATCGAGGAACCCATGGCCGCCGCCATCGGCGCCAATCTCAACGTGGAGGAGCCCCGGGGCAAAATGGTGGTGGACATCGGCGGAGGGACCACCGATATCGCAGTCATCTCCCTGGGAGGCATCGTGGTGTCCAAGTCCCTCCGCATCGGCGGAGACCGTTTCGACGAGGGCATCATGCGCTACCTCCGCAAACAGTACAGCCTGGCCATCGGCGAACAGACCGCCGAAAACCTCAAGATCATGATCGGCACCTGTCTCCAGGAGGAAGAGGAAACGGTCATGGTCCTCAAGGGGCGGGACCTCGTCCAGGGCCTTCCCAGGCAGATCGAGGTCTCCAGCGCCAGTGTCTCCATGGCCATCGGCGAGATGGTTCAGGCGTTGATTGATGGAGTTCGGAACGTTCTGGAGCTAACGCCGCCGGAACTCTCCGCCGATATAATAGACAGGGGAATCGTCCTCACGGGCGGCGGTTCGCTGCTGAGAGGCCTCCCTGAGCTCATTACCAGGCACACGGGCATCAACTGCTTTACGGCGGACGATCCCATGGAATGCGTCGCCCTCGGCACGGGCAAGGCCCTTGCCGAGATCGACAAACTCCAGGCCCTGGGAAGGAGCGGCATCCTCGTCAACAAAAGAAAGGGCAGACGACGGAAATTCTGATCCCCGGCGGTCGGGCGGGGACGGATTGATCCGGAAGGATCGGCGGACCCGCCTCCGTTGCAAGCCCCACCGGGAGGGAAATTTCATGCACCGAGGCCTTTATGCGGCCGCTTCAGCCATGATCGTGCAGGAAACCATGCACGACGTGACGGCCAACAACCTGGCAAACGTCAGCTCATCGGGGTTCAGAAAACGTATCCCCGTCAACAAGTCCTTCCCCGATGTGCTTATGGATCGTGTGGAAAAGCCTTCCGAAGACGGTGCCGTCAAGCTTGTGGCCACCCCCTTCAGGCTCGGCTTCAAGGGAAAGTTCCTCATCGGCGATCTCAGCCTTGCGAACGTCATGTCCGAAACTTACATGAGCACCGAGGAGGGGGCCATCCAGGTGACCGACGCCCCTCTCGACGCCGCTATCCTGGGCGAGGGGTATTTCACCGTTCAGGACGGCGCGGGCAACCTTTTCTACACCCGGTCGGGCCATTTCCAGCGGAGCGCCGAGGGACAGCTCGTCACCCATGACGGGATGGTCGTGCTCGGCGAAGGCGGCCCGGTGGAGTTCGGCGACGCGGCTAAAGTCTCCATCAGCGGGGAAGGCCGGGTCGTGGCCGATGGGGAAGTCATCGACGTGCTCCAGGTGGTGACCTTTCCCAATCCTACCTACCTCCGCCAGGCGGGCCGGACCACCCTGGCCGCCACGGAAAATTCAGGAAATCCGGCACCTCTCGAGGCCGAGGGGATCCGGCTCGAGGCCGGGGCGCTGGAGATGTCGAACGTCAACGTAGTGGAGGAGATGGTACGGATGGTGGAGGCCCAGAGGGCCTACGAGGCGTCGTCCAAGACCCTCATGACCCACGATGAACTTACAGGCAAGCTGATCACGTCCTTCGGCAGGACCAGCTAGCGGGAGGGAGAATCTCATGCTCAGATCCCTGTGGACAAGCGCAAGCGGAATGATCGCCCAGCAAACCAACCTGGACGTCACGACCAACAACCTGGCCAACGTGAACACCGCCGGATTCAAGAGAGAACGGGCGGACTTCGCCGATCTCCTGTACCAGATCAACCGGGAGCCGGGCGCTCCCGTGGAGCCCGCATCAATGGTGCCCAACGGCGTCCAGGTGGGGCTCGGAACCCGGGTGGTGGGAACCTCCCGCTACATGGGCCAGGGAAACCTCCAGGTCACCGAGCAGCCCCTGGACGTAACCATCGAAGGAGACGGGTTCTTCCGGGTGCTCCTTCCCGACGGTGAAATCGCCTACACCCGGGCGGGCAACTGGAATGTCGACGCAGACGGCCAGGTGGTCAACGAGGACGGCCTTCTTCTCGAACCGGCCGTCGTCATCCCCGAGGACGCCACCGAGATTATGATCAGCCCCGAGGGACTCGTCACGGCGCGCATCGCCGGCCAGGAAGAAGCGGAGGAAATAGGCCAGATCGAGCTGACCCGGTTCGTCAATCCCGGCGGATTGAGGGCCATGGGGAAGAACCTCTTCCTCGAGTCCCCCGCCAGCGGTGCTCCCATCGAGGGCCTTCCCGGAGACGAGGGCATCGGCCTGCTTCACCAGGGAGTCCTCGAAATGTCCAACGTCCAGGTGGTGGAAGAAATGGTCTCCCTCATCATTGCCCAGAGAGCCTACGAGGCCAACTCCAAGGGCGTGCAGACGGCGGACGAACTGCTCCGCATAGCCAACGGCCTGAAGAGGTAGCCGCCGCCGTGAAAGGGAAAAAGAAAGAAATGCGGGATGCTCTCCGATCCCGCCTTTTTTTTCACCTCCTGGCCGCCGTCTTCCTGCTGGCTTTTACCGCCGCTCCAGTTTCCGCCGCCGACCTCGTCCTGGAAATGGGGGCGACCGCTGCCGTAACCTCCGACCCCTTCCCCCTCTCCGAAGCGGCCCTTCTCACCGGCGACCCGGACCTCGTCCGGAAGGCGGGTTCCGTGAAAATCACCGTCCCCCGAAACGGTATCCTCACCCGGGACGCCATCCTGGCCGCCATGACAAACCAGGGGATCGGGGGCATCCGGCTCAAGCTCATCATGCCCCCGGAAGTTTCGGTTTCCCTGGACGAGTCTCTCTCCGCGGTCATCAAAAGGCTTTCAGGGTGGAAATGGCAGGTGGAGGCGGAACCCATCGGCCCCGTACCTCCCGGAATTCCCGCCGGGCCGCCCTCCGTCGCCCCGGGAACCGGGTCGGTCACGCTGAAATACGACGACGGGTCGGGAACGGAGCGCTCCCTGGCGGTGAGACTGGCCTGGAGCCGCCCGGCCGTGGTGGCCGCCCGCCCCGTGGAGCGGGGAAAGGTTCTTGACAGAGACGACGTGACGGTCCGGACGGTCAGGGTTCTCCGGTCGACTCCCCTGGCATCGTCGGTGGAGGAAGTCCTCGGCGCCGTGGTCCGGCGAAATCTTTCCGCCGGGGAGCCGGTGGCCCTCAACTTATTGTCCTCAGCGCCGATAATTCAAAGAGGGGATCCCGTGATCATCTCCGTCAGAAAAACGGGGTTCCGTATTGAAGTCCGGGGAGAGGCCCTTGATGCCGGATGTGAGGGAGATACCATCCGGGTCCGGAACCTGCAGAGCAGAAAGGTCATCCAGGCGGTGGCGACAGCGCCCGGACATGTGGAGGTGCAGACAGAGTGAAAAAGATACTTCTTGCGGCAGCGGCGGTGATTCTTCTGACCGGGATGTTCCCCGGCCCGGCCCCGGCCCGCTCCCTATGGGACGACCGGTCCAACTTGGTGGGCGACCGGCGGCCCACCGGCGTGGGCGATATCGTCACCGTGGTGGTGAACGAGAGAACCAGGACCAAGGACGAGGGGAAGACGGACGTATCCAAATCGAACGACAGCAGCGTAGCCGACGGAGTGGGTATCTTCGACTTCATCAAGGCCTTCGGCTTCAGCTCGAAGAGCGACATGAAGGGCGACGGATCCACGGAACGGACCCACACTGCCCAGAGCCGGATCACCTGTCTCGTCACCGACATTTTACCCAACGGCAACCTCGTCATCGAGGGCACCAGGGACATCGCCACCCACGAGGAAACCCTCCAGCTCCAGGTGGTGGGGGTCATCCGTCCCCAGGACGTGGACAGCTACAACCAGATTTCCAGCGACAAGATCGCCAACGCGGAGATCGGCATCAAGGGCAAGGGAGCGCTCACCCGCCTCCAGAAGCCCGGTATCCTGACCCAGATCTTCCAGACGATCTTCTAGGGAGGGGCAGGGCATGAAGAACATAAAAAACAAAATCGCAGCGGCCGTACTCTTCTTTCTCCTGGCGGCCCCGGCCGCATTGGGGGCCGAAATACACCCCACCGTGAGGATCAAGGACCTCGCCGACGTGGAAGGCGTGCGGTCGAACCAGCTCGTGGGCGTCGGCATCGTCATGGGCCTTCAGGGCACGGGCGACAAGGGGACCATGGCCACCCAGATGATCCGGAATCTCATGAGCCAGTTCGGGGTCACCCTGAACGACAAGGCCGTGAAGAGCAAGAACGTGGCGGTGGTCACCATTACAGCCGACCTTCCCGCCTTCGCCAGGCCCGGGCAGAAGATCGACGTCACCGTGAGCACCATGGGCGACGCCAAGAGTCTCCAGGGCGGCACCCTCCTCCAGGTTCCCCTCAAGGGAGCAGACGGAGGAGTGTATGCCGTGGCCCAGGGTCCCGTCATGGTGGGCGGATTCGCCGCAGGCGGCGCGGCGGGCTCGTTGTCGAAGAACGTGGTCACTGTGGGGCGCGTCCCCGGCGGCGCCATCGTCGAACGGGACGTCCGGACCGACTTCACCACAATGGGCAGGCAAGTGAACCTCCTGCTCCGTGCCCCCGATTTCACCACCTCCGACCGGATGGCCCGGGCCATCAACAGCGCCTTCGGCGCGGTGGCCGTGGCAGTGGATGCCGGGCGGGTGGCCGTCAACGTGCCTCCCCAGTACGCATCCTCGCCGGCGGCTTTCCTCGCCCGGATCGAGGGACTGTCCCTCCGGCCCGACAGCGTTGCCAGGGTGGCGGTGAACGAACGGACCGGAACCGTGGTCATGGGCGGGGACGTGAAAATAAGCTCCGTCGCCGTGGCCCACGGCAACCTCACCGTCCAGGTCACAGAAAGCCCCGAAGTGGTCCAGCCCCAGCAATTCGGCCGCGGGCGGACCGCCGTTCAGCCCCGCACCGACATCCAGGCCCAGGAAAGCCCGGCCCAGCTCATCGCCCTCGACTCCACGAGCACCGTAAAGGAACTGGTGGACGCCCTCAACTCGGTTGGGGCCTCCCCGAGGGACGTCATCGCAATCCTCCAGGCGGTGAAAGAGGCAGGCGCGCTCCACGGCGAACTGGTGGTGATGTAACCGTGGCTCTCTTCCACCCCCTCGCTGCGGCGACCCTCTCCTCCCGTCCGTCGCAGGCGCCTGACGACGTAAAGGCAAAAAAGGAGCACGAAAGGCTCCGTGATGCCTGCCAGGAGTTCGAATCCATCCTCCTGGCGGAACTCTGGAAAAAAATGGTCTCCAACGCCAGGAAGTTCGGCGGAAGGGAGGACCGGGACCGGCCCTTCGGCCCCCTGGAAGACCTCTCCGTGGAAATGTCCTCTGAATATCTTGCCCGCAGCGGCGGTACGGGCATGTGGAAAATGCTCTACGAATCCCTCGTTCCTCACCTGGAGGGAAAGGAAAAAGAGAAAGGAAGTCTCTCCTAGATGTGGTGGGAAGAAGGCTTGCGGTTCACATGCCTCGAATGCGGCAGGTGTTGCCGGGGCGAACCGGGAGCCATCTATTTCACCCCGGAAGAGGAGGCCGCCATGGCCGCCTTTCTCGGCGCCGGGACCGAAGAGTTCAGGAACCGCTATGTCACCGGCAAGTGGCGGGCCCCGAGCCTGAAGGAAAAACAGGGGGGCGAATGCGTCTTCCATGACGGGGAAACAAACCTGTGCCGGATCTATCCTGTCCGTCCCCTTCAGTGCAGCCTCTTTCCCTTCTGGCCCGTTCTCCTCGCCTCCCGGGAGGCCTGGGACGAGGCGGCCCGGATCTGCCCCGGCATGAATTCCGGAGAATTCCACTCGGCGGAAGAAATTGCCCTGGCCATCGCGGCGTGCCCCTTCCCGGACCTCCTCTGATGCCATGTTTTTGTCGTCCCGAACGGAGCTCTGCTTTGGTTGTCATCCTGAACGGAGCTCTGCTTTGGTTGTCATCCTGAGCGAAGCGAAAGATCCGTCCTTGATCCTGAAGAGCGGAAACCCGAAAACCCGAGATCTCTCCCCTTCGGGGATGCTTTCCCCGCTTCGCTCTGGATGCTATGGGAGCGCGATCGCTCCGTTCAGGATGAGCCCCGGTTTTCTGTCACTCTGTCATCCTGAGGGTACGTCTCTTCGCCCGAAGGATCTCGTGTTTTTTTAAGGCTGCCCCCCGAGATCCTTCGTCGCCTTCGGCTCCTCAGGATGACAAAACACACGCCCCAAGCCCCCAAGCCCCCAAGCCCCCATCTCGCCCCTTCCCCCTGAAAAATCGGTGAAAATTCGTGGCCCATTCCGGGAGACTCGTCTATAATAGGCACATCGTCCGTTTATTTCGGGGTCTCTCCTGCTCCGAAAAGCGGATAAGCCGGAACGACGGGGAGGATCGCCATGCAGCTTCAACTCTGGTCCGACATGAACTGGAGGCTCATACTCACGCTGATCGTACTCAGCGGCGTTCTTGCGTACCTCGGCGACGTCCTCGGGATGCGCATAGGGAAAAAACGGATCTCCCTCTTCGGGCTCCGGCCCCGGGACACCAGCCGTCTCATCACCGCCGTCACGGGAATGTTCATCTCCATCGCCGTCCTGATCACCATGACCGTCATATCGGAAAACGTCCGCACCGCCCTCTTCAGCATGAAATTCATCCGGGGACAGCTCCAGTCCCTCACAAGGGAGCTCCAGGAAAGCCGGAGCGAATCCCAGCTCATGGCCATCAACCTCCTGGACAGCGAAAAGCGCCTCAAGGAGCAGGAGGAGAAACTCCTCTCCGTCCAGAACGAACTCGCCACCGCCCAGCCTCTTCTCGAGGAAATCCGGCAGAGCCTTTCCACCACTCAGAAAGAGAGGGACCAGCTCGAAGAGGAAAAAAAAGTCCTCAGCGCCTCCGTGGAGGAACTCAGGCGCGAGGCGGAGGAGCTGCGGAAGGGCCTCATCCAGATACGAAGCGGCCGCATCGCGGTCTTCGCCAAGGAGATCCTCGGCCAGATGGCGGTGGAACCCATGAGCGACCGGTCGGAGGTTGAGCAGATCTTCCAGGATCTGCGGCGCCGGGCGGAATACGTCATCGCGGCCCGGACGGGTCTGAGCCCCTCCGAGATCGTCCTCGCCGTGGACATCGAAAAGGAGATGGAAAAAATCGCCTCCTGCACGGAACAGCAGACCCGCAAATTTGTCCGGACCGTGGCGGAGGCCAACGCCGTGTTCGGCGAGGATATAAAGATAACCTACGAGGTCAGCGACAGCGAACTCGTCTACCGGAAGGGCGACGTCCTCTACGTCCGGACCGTGGATCCCGGGGCGGTCAGGGAGAACGCCGAGGCCGAGCTCCACCTCATCCTGCGGATGGTGAACAGAAAGGCCGTCCAGGATTCCATCAAGCCGGACCCCGTCACCGGGAAGGTCGGCGCCCTTGACGCCACGGCCTTTTTCGAGGCGGTGGAAACCATCAGGAAAGCGGAGTCGAAGCTCACGGTGGAGGTCACGGCTGCGGAGGACATATATACGGAAGGTCCCGTCCGGGTGACACTCAATCTTCGCCCGGCGGAGGAACAGTGAAGGATGGAGGCTGAAAAAATACTTATCGTGGCGTGCCAGGTTTGCGGAGAATTGAAGGTCATTGCGGGAACCCCTGACGCCGACGGCATGGCGAGGACTACCTGGATCTGCCCGTGCTGCGGCACCGGCCAGGTGGTGCAGCTTCCCGTCTCGTCGGACGCCCGGAAGACCGACCTGCGGAAAATAGTGTGCGGCATGGCCCTTGCCGGCCGCCATGGTGACGAGAACAGGCCATGAACGGCGGGTACTTCTTTTACGACAGCAAGCACGCCGTCTCCCCGGAGGAGCTGGCGAACCTCTACCGCTTCACCCGGTGGGGAAAGAGCCGGTCTCTGGACGACATCGCCCGGATGCTCGAAGGTACCTCCATGTGCTTCAGCGTCCGGCACGACGACCTCCTCGTGGCTTTCTGCCGGATACTCACCGACTTCATCTACCGGGCTTCCCTCTGGGACATCATGGTCCACCCGGACCACCAGGGAAAGAAGGTGGGCACCTCGCTGCTGGATTACGCCCTCGGCCACCCGGCGATCAAGCACATTCCCCTTATCATCACCTACACAAGCGAACTCGCTTCCTTCCTCACCCCCAACGGGTTCGTACAGAAGGAAGGGGCGCTCATGCTTCTCCGGAGGCCCATTGAGTATTCCTGAGGCGGTTCTCCGCTTCGGAACCCATCTTCTCTGGCCGTCCGCCTGCCCCTTCTGCGGGGCCCTCGGTGTGCCCGCCTGCGTCACCTGTCTTCTTCCCCTGATGGCGCCGCCCCTGCCGGCGGACCTCGGCCCCCTGACCATCGAGGCGGGAGGAATCCACGAAGGGGTCCTCCGGGACCTCGTCCTTGAGCTCAAATACGGCCGCAACCGTCCCCTCGGAGTCGCCATGGGCCGCGCCCTCGGCAGGATCTTCCCGAAGCCCTCCTGCCATATCCTTGTTCCCGTACCTCTCCACGCCGACAGCGGAAGGGGATACAACCAGTCCCGGGCCCTCGCCGAGGGTATTTCCCGGGAATGGGGCGTGCCCGTGGCGGACGGCCTGCAGTGGAACGGCCTCCGGGCAGCCCAGACATCCCTGGAGGAAGAGGAGCGGAGGCGGATGCCCGCCGGAGCCATCCTCCCCCGGGGAAAGGAGCTTGCGGGAAAGGAAGCCGTGATCGTGGACGACGTCTCCACCACGGGAACTACCCTGCTCCGGGCCGCCGAAGCCGTGGCCAGGGGAGGAGGAAGGGCGGTTCTTGCCCTGGCGTGGACCATTGCCCCTAAAGCCTGAAAGGTTGTTATCCGATAACCATTGTGAAGAGAAAAGTTTCTCCTGTACGGGGTGATCGACATGATTGAGAAGATTCCTGGAGTATACGGACCGAAAGCAGTGAACGAGACCAACATCAAGAAAAACCGGCAGTCGGTATCCGGAGAGGGAGGCAGGGACGGTGTGGAATTCAGCTCCTTCGCCGTGGAACTCTCAAAGGTTTCCGCCGAGCTGAAGAAAATTCCCGACGTCCGCGAAGACCTTGTCGAAGGCTTCAGAAAGCAGATCCAGGAAGGGACCTACGCTCCCGACCTCGAGAAGATCGCCCGCAGCCTCATCGTCGCCGGCCTGCTGAACGAGGAGGAATGACGGTGGCTTCTCCCGCTGCCCTGGGCGCCGTGCTTGCCCGGCAGGCAGAAACGCTGCGGGCTCTTGCGGATGTCACCGTACAGCAACGAGAGGCGCTCCAGAACGGGCGCCTCGAATTATTACAGGACCTCTTCCGGGAGCTGCAGAACCTCGGCTTTTCCGCCGAAGCCCTCGAAAACCAGAGGGGCAAAATGGCGTCGGAACTGGCCGCCCAGCTCGGCTGCGAGCCCAAGGTTTCCTCCATCTGTGAACGCCTCCGGGGGGACGACGCGGCCTCCCTGAAACAAACAGCCGCCGGGTTGGAGCTCGTCGTCCGGAAGCTCCAGTCGGAGATGCAGATTCTGGCGGGCCTTGTGGATGAAAACCAGCGCCTCGGCGGCATGATGATCGCCGAATGGAGACGGCTTCAGGGAATATACCCCTCCCGGCCGGGAGTGGATTTTCGGGGTTAGGAGGGCAAACGGCCATGTGGAACAGTCTCTTCGGACTTGAAATGGGACGGCGTGCCATGGACTATTTCCGCCGCGGCATGGAAACGGCCGGGCACAACATCTCCAACGCCGACGTGGAGGGATACTCCCGCCAGCGGGTCGAGGCGTCCACCACGAGTCCCTTCGCCAACCCGGCCTTCAACAGGCCCGACATTCCGGGGCAGGTCGGCACGGGCGTGCAGATCGACGCCATCGTCCGCCTCCGGGACGCCTTTCTCGACATCCAGTACAGGGAAGAAATGACCGTCCAGGGATACTGGGAACAGATCCAGAACGCCCTTTCCACGGTGGAAGTCTACGTCAACGAACCTGCTGGGGAGGGACTGAAAACCGCCCTGGACACGTACTGGTCGAGCCTCCAGGAACTCAGCAAGAGGCCCGACGACTCCGCCGTCCGGGAGGACATGGTGGAAAAGACCAAGAACCTCACCGTCTACCTCGGCCAGCTCGTCAGGAACTACGACGAATACCGCACCGCCCTCAACAGGGACATAAAACTCATGGTGGACGATGCCAACACCCTCATCGACCAGATCGCCGGCATCAACACCACCATAAAGCAGGTCCAGGGCGTGGGGGGCAACCCCAACGACCTCATGGACAAGCGGGACCTGCTGGTGGACAAGCTCTCGAAACTCATCGACATCACGGTAAATCCTCCCTGCCTCGAAGGGGACGGGGAATTCAAAATCGACCTCGGCGGCAAGCTCCTCGTCCAGGGCGACCAGACCAGGCATCTTGTCGCCGTTCCCGTGGCGGGAAACACCGGCTTCTTCGACGTGCAGGTGGAGGACAACCTCTTCGACCACGTCTCCGACCCGTCGGTGCTCTTCGCCACTCTCGAGCAGGGGGCGCCCGAGGCCATCCACACGGTGAACGTCCGGCGGCTCGCCTCCGAATCCGCCTGGTCCGTGGGCTACGGCGAGTCCGCCTGCCCCGACCGGATCAAGCCCGAGACCATGACGGAGGCCCTCAACCTCAGGGGCACCTTCACCCTCCAGGTGGGAAGCCAGGGCACCAGGTCCGTCTCCTCCGTTCTGACCGGGGGCACAGCCCTCCCCGCCGGCATTCCCGGGGAAAGCCACTCCTTCAGGGTGTCCGCCGGATCCTTCGAACGAGAAATCTCCGTGACGTGGAACACCGGAACCGGTACGTGGGATCTCTCCGACGGCGTCAATACCGCGTCGTCCGCCGCCTCCGACCTTACCCTCACCGACCTCCGGGGGTTCCTTACCACAAGTTTCGGCGGCGAGATCAGCGTCACCCTCAACGGCGCGGGCACCCAGATGACCTTTTCCAGCGCCCTGAACCACCTTCTCTCCATAACGGACACCAAGGGCGGCCTCGTGTCGGCCCTCGGCATGGAAAACTCCGCTCCTTCCGTTTCCATCGAAGTGGTGGAGGAGGATACCCTGGAGACCATAAAGAACAAGATCAACAGCGCCTTTTCCGACGGCTCAAACGGCCTCTCCAGGCCCGAGAACTGGCTCCATGCGTCCATCGAGCTCGACGACGCCACCAACACCTACTTCCTGACCCTCGAAAGCAATGCGGCAGGCGAAGCCCACCGCATCAACGTCCTCGGGGACAAAAACGGCAGCCTCCAGATCGCGAAGCGCCTCGGCTTCCTCAACGGCGACGGCAGCACGAACTACAGGGAATATGCCCGGGACGCCGCCTTCACCTTCGACGGCAGGCTCTATCTTTCCGAGAGCAACATGGTGCGGAACGCCCGAAGGGTTCCCGTCCTGAACGACTACTCCGCGGGCACCCTCGAGGAAGTCTCTCCCGGCATACGGATGGAACTTCGGGCCGTGGGCGAATCGGACATCACCGTGCGCCACCACGTCAAGGGAGGGGCCGTCAGGGGTGCCCTCGAGGCCCGGGACGACATCATCCTCGATTTCCTCGACGTCCTGGACGAAATGGCCTACGGCCTCGTCAAGGAGATGAACGCCCTTCACTACGGCGGCTACGGAGTGGGCGAGAGCGAAACGACCACAGGAACAGCCTACTTCAACCCCATAGCGGTCCAGTACGGCGCAAGCCGGCTGCTTGAAATCAACAGGGCGATCGACGAGGACCGCAGCCTCATCGCCGCCGCATCGGGCGACGGGCACGGCTTCTCCAACGGCTCCGGGGACGGCAGCAACGCCCTCCGCATGGCCCGGCTCAAGCAGACCAAGGTCCTCCAGGGCCGAAGCGCTGATTTCAACGAGTTCTACGAGTCCTTCATCGCGAGCCTCGGCGCCCAGGGCGACCGGGCGAACACCATGCTGAAAAACCAGAACGCCCTCATCAACCAGATCAACAACCAGCGCCAGTCGGTCATGGGGGTCAACATCGACGAAGAGATGATGGACATCATCAAGTTCCAGCAGGCCTTCAACGCCATTGCCAGGTACATCACCACCGTGGACGAGATGCTCGACCGGATCATCAACGGCATGGGCATCGTGGGCCGCTAGGGGAGGGAGAACCATGCAGCGCGTCAGCAACCCCATGATCCAGAACCTTATGCTGTCGGACATGCACAACAACCTGTCCCGGCTGCTCGAATACCAGCACCAGCTCGCCACGGGCAAGAAGCATTCCCGCCCGTCGGACAACCCCATAGACGTGGTCCGGGAGCTTTCCCTCCAGACCTCCATACTGGAAAACGGCCAGTACATCCGCAACCAGGACGACGCCATCGCGTGGCTCTCCAATACCGACACGGCCTTCAACCAGATGATGGACATCGCCCACCGCATCAGGGAGCTCACCATCTATGCCGGCAACGGCGCCCTCGGTCCGGGCGAGACCGAAGCCATCGCGGCGGAAATCAGCGAACTCCAGGAAGAGCTCCGCAACACGGCCAACTACTCCGTGGAGGGCAGGTACCTTCTCTCCGGCCTGTCCACCGGCGTCCGCCCCTTCGAGCGGGACGCCTCCGGAAATGTCGTCTACAGCGGCAACACCGGCAAGGTAAGCTACGAAATGGAAAAGGGCGTCATCGGCGACGTGTCCTTCCACGGGAGGGAGGTCTTCCCGGTGGAGTACGCCTCCAACACCCTCACCAGCGTGGAGATCCCCCTCGACTTCGCCTGGACGGGCCGGGACGAAATTCTCCAGATCTCCGTAGGCAGCCGGAGCGTCAAGGTCCGCCTCTCGGAAGACTGGACCGACGAAAACATCAACGGCATCGACGACCTTACCGACTACAACCGGTTCCGTGACTCCGGCGAACTCAACGGCCTCACCCTCGACCGGATCGCCGAGCTGATCAACGAGAGCCTGAACATGGGGGACGCCGACCGCCTGCTCTCCGTCTCGGTGGAGAAGGACATGAACGCCGGAACCCAGCGGCTCGTCTTCACCAGCCACACGGGAGAACCCATCCAGGTGACCGGGTGGCCCGACACCGACCGGGTGCCGGAGCCCCAGACCATCCTCGGCCTCGACGCATCGGCGTGGACTCCCGCCGACGGTACCATCCGGGTGTTCTTCCAGCAGGGCGAGGACGTCACCTTTACCGTCGACGGAACGGACACCCTGGACACCATAGCGGGCAAACTCACCACCGTTCTCGGTATCGCCGCCCGGGTCTCCGCCGACGGCGACAGGCTCGTCGTCACGGCCGCCGATCCGGGAAAGCAGTTCAGCATGGAACTTACCGGGGCCGCCAGGGAACTCTTCTCCTCTTCCGCCGAGGATACGGTTACCGTGACATCGGCGGAAGAGGAGCGCCCCGTGGACCACAGCCACATCGACTTTGCCTCCCTCATCGGCATGGAAACCTCCCTCAAGAGCCGCCAGTTCGGCGACGGGGAGCTCATCCCCATAGGGAACGACCTCCACCTCCGGTTCGAAAGCGGCCGGAACTCAGCCGAACTCAAGATCAACGGCGGCGTCAACCTCACCATCGACGAACTTGCGGAGCGCATCCGCCAGGTGGCGGGCAACTGGCTCGAAGTGGTGGTGCAGGAAGACCACGCCGAAGCCGGCCTCGGCACCTCCGGCAGCCTGGAGGAACTGACCAGGCGCCTCATCCTCCGCCCCACGGCCAACGAACCCCTGGTGGTCTTCGACAAGAACACCGCAGGATACGCCCTGGACCTGGGCTTTTCCACGGCAGTCCAGAGCAGGAACGACACCGGCGTCGACACCGTCTTCCCCTCCATCCCCTGCGTGGACCCCAACATGGCGGCCCTCGTCCGGGTCACCGTGGGGGGCGAAGACTTCACCGTGAAGCTCTATCCCGACGACATCATGTCATCCACGCCCCCCAAGGTGGACCAGGCGAAGGTCATGGAACAGATCGTGACGCAGGTCAACGATGCGGCGGGGGAAGAACTCCTCGGGTACACCGTCCTCGACGGGGCGGCGGGCCGGGTCTCCCTCTACGCCAAAAACGGGGAATCCCTCCGGATAGTGGACCTCCCCATCTCCGACCCATCATTCTCGCCGTCCTACACCGCCGGCATGGCCGTGCAGATGGGCATATCCTCAGGGATCACCAGCGCCCCCATCCCGGACGACAGCACTTCGGGCGCGGGCACCATCCGCATCGAATCCTTCGGCCGGACCGTGGACGTGGCCGTATCCGCCGGAGATACGCCGAAAATCATCGCCGACAAGATCCGAAGCGCGGCCGGAAGCTGGCTCGACGTGAACTACTTCGACCCCGAGCTTCCCGCGGCGGGATCGAACGCCCTGATCAGCATCGCCGCCCGTGACGGCTCCCCGATCTCCATGTACGACGTGGAAGGGGACGCGGCCTCGGCGGTCCTGCAGACGGACAACGCCCTCCGGGGCGACGCGGACGTCTCCGCCTGGGCGCCCGCGGCGGGCGACCTGCTCACCATCTCGGTGGACGGGTACTCCCACACAATCGACCTGAACGCCATCTTCGACAGCAACGACTCCGGCGCCATCGACATCGAGGACGTAGCCGCCGCAGTCAACGCCCGCTTCCAGGGCCGGGACGTCAAGGCCGCCATCGCGGACGACGGGGGAGCCCGCTACCTGGTGCTCTCCTCCCCCCGGGGATACTCCGTCGAAGTCAGCGGCAGCGCTCAGGGCGCCCTCACCGGCACCGTCACGGCCATGCCCTCCCGCGCCGGGTCCCCCTCGGCGCGGTACAACCAGAACGTGGTGGTCCGGACGGCCTCCGACAACCGGAAAACGGACTTCTTCGGCGTGCTGGACAACCTGGTCAACTCCGTCAAGGCGGAGGACAGGGAAGGCCTGAGCAACATCATGCTCGGCCAGATCGACCAGTTCATCGACACCCTGCTCAAGTGCCGCACCTCCCAGGGGGCGCTGCTCAATCGATACCAGAACAACCAGGCCCGCTTCAAGCAGAACAACATCTACATCACCGATCTGTACAGCAAGGTCTCGGACATCGACATGGCCGAAACCAGCACCAAGTTCGCCATGGCCCAGGCCGTCTACCAGTCAAGCCTGGCCGTCATTGCCAAGATCGTCCAGCCTACCCTGGTGGACTTTTTGAGGTAGAATAGTCGCAGGCTAGTCGTCCCCAACGGGGATTTTGTTGTCATCCTGAGGAGCGAAGCGACGGGAGGATC
>NZ_JAESIH010000048.1:0-13704 GCF_016756745.1 Aminivibrio sp. | reverse complement strand
GCCTGGCCGTCATTGCCAAGATCGTCCAGCCTACCCTGGTGGACTTTTTGAGGTAGAATAGTCGCAGGCTAGTCGTCCCCAACGGGGATTTTGTTGTCATCCTGAGGAGCGAAGCGACGGGAGGATCCGGTTTCAATACCACTGTCAACCGCAGTAAAGGAGCTGAAGAGAATGACCGCTCAACGGCCGGTGGAAGACAAAAAGACCATATTCGCCACCCTGGAGACGATACAAAACGACCTCATAACTCTGGGTGTCGTCTCCATAGGCCTTTTCGGGTCATTCGTCAGAGGTGAACAGAATGACGAAAGCGATGTGGACCTTCTTGTGGAATTCGCGGAAGAAAAGCGAACATTCGATAATTTCATGGACCTTGCCTTTCTCCTGGAATCCCTGTTCGGCAGGAAAGTGGAAATAATCACCCCGGAAGCTATGAGTCCCTATATACTGCCCACTGTGCTGAAAGAAGTGGAGCTGTTTCATGTCGCAGCATGAATATCTGCTCCACATGATGGAAGAAATACGGTTCGTGATCGAGAACACCAATCATCTCAGTTGGGATGAGTTTTCCACTCAACCGGTTTTGAAGCGGGCAGTTGTCAGAAGCCTGGAAATTGTCGGCGAAGCTTTTTGGCAACTTGAGGAGTTGAGAGAAGCGTGTTTCCGGGTTTGTCATCCTGAGGCCGGGTTCATGGCCGATCGCGCAGCATCCCCGAAGGGGGAGGATCTCAGTTTAAGCCCTGTGGGAGCACCCGATCGCGCAGCATCCCCGAAGGGGGAGGATCTCGGTGTTAGTTTGTCATCCTGAGGCCGGGTTCATGGCCGAAGGATCTCAGTTTAGGCCCTGTGGGAGCACCCGATCGCCCAGCATCCCCGAAGGGGGAGGATCTCGGTGTTAGTTTGTCATCCTGAGGCCGGGTTCATGGCCGAAGGATCTCAGTTTAAGCCCTGTGGGAGCACCCGATCGCGCAGCATCCCCGAAGGGGGAGGATCTCGGTTCTGCTTTTGATTCTGCCTCCGCCCCTGCCTTTGTCATCCTGAGGAGCGAAGCGACGTGAGGATCTCGGGTTGGCTTCTCTTTCTGAGTACGCGATCAGAGACCATCCCGCAGGGGAAGGATTTCGATGTTACCCAAGAAGCATCCGCCTTCTTCAAATGTGATACAATTTAATCATTAATCGGAAGATTCCCGGAGCAAGGTAAGGGAGGAATACTTCATGAAATTGGCGGCCAACGTGAAACCAGTAGGTTACCTGAAAGAAAACGCCGACGAGATAGTCCGCACCCTGAGCGAGCGGGGCGGACCTTTGATCATAACCCGTGACGGAGAAGCCAAAGCCGTGATTCAGGACATAAAGGAATTCGAGCGAACCCAGGAAACCCTCACGCTTCTCAAGATCCTCTCTCTGGGGAGAAAGCAAATCGAAGAAGGGAGGGTCCGCCAGGCGGCAGAGGTAGTCTTCGAACTCCGAGAAAGCTTGAAAGACCCTCGATGATTTATGAAGTACTGCTGACGGAGGATGCATCGCAAGACCTGGGCGAAATCTGTCAGTTCATAGCCTCGCACGATGATCCTGCTAAAGCTGAATACGTACTTGCTCAGATAGAAAGTGTCTTCGAGCGTCTCGCCGTTTTCCCTTTTCGAGGCGCCACGCCAGTGGAGCTGCTTGATCTGGGGCTCAGCGACTACCGGGAGGTCTTCTTCAAACCCTACCGGGTTTTTTATACGGTCATCGACAACAGAGTATACGTAGTCGCTATCGTGGATGGCCGCCGGGATTTACGGTCTTACCTGTATCGCCGGATTCTGGGCAAACGTTGCCTTTGGTAGCCGTTTTTTCCGAACGAATGTGATCGCGCAGCATCCCCGAAGGGGAAGGGGTCTCGTTTTTGCTTGTCATCCTGAGGGCGTTTTTTGCCCGAAGGATCTCGGTTTAGGCCCTGTGGGAGCACCTGACCGCGCAGCATCCCCGAAGGGGGAGGATCTCAGTTTAGGCCCTGTGGGAGCACCCGAACGCATAGCATCCCCGAAGGGGGAGGATCTCGGTTCTGCTTTTGATTCTGCCTCCGCCCCTGCCTTTGTCATCCTGAGGAGCGAAGCGACGTGAGGATCTCGCTTTTGTTTTTGAACTTCCCTGCACCAGAAAATCTAGAATCAACAGATATCGTATTCCGGAGGTGCCTTTCGTGCCCGAAAAAATAGAAACCACCCGCTTCGGCCAGTTCACCGTCAATGACGAAGACATGATCTCTTTCCCCAAGGGAATACCGGGGTTCGAAACCCATAAAAAGTGGGCCCTGGCCGGGGAGGACGACAGCCCCATCAAGTGGCTGCAGAGCCTCTCCGACGGCGACGTGGCCCTGCCCGTGGTCGTTCCGCAGACGGTGAAGTCCAACTACAACGCCCGCCTTCCCGAAGGGGAGATCGCCTTACTTGAAACAACGGACGTGGCCGACCTGGCCCTCCTGATCGTCCTCTCCATCCCTCCGGAGGCGCCGTGGGACATGACGGCCAACCTTCGGGCGCCCGTGGTGATCAACCACAAAAAGCGCATCGCCTGCCAGGTCATCGTCCAGAACGAAGAGTACGACGTCCGCACGCCCGTCCTCAGCGACACCATGAGGGAATCCATGCGCCGAAAAGCGGCCTCCGAAACCACCGACGCCGCCGCCCCGGGAGCGTAGCATCATGCTCGTGCTCAGCCGCAAGCCCGGCGAAGCCATACGCATAGGGGACGACATCGAGATATCCGTCGTCGAGGTCCGGGGAGACACGGTACGCATCGGCATCAACGCCCCCCGGAACGTGCCCGTTTTCCGCATGGAACTCCTTGCCGAGGTCGCCAAAACGAACATCGAGTCCGTCAAGGCGGCCCCCCAAGCCATGGACGTGCTCAAAACCCTCCTCCGCAGGGAGGACGATTCAAACGGAGGAGACCCGAAATGAACGACATCCCCGCACTCCTGGAACAGAATCTCCGAACCCTGGAGAAATCCCAGCCGAAGCTGGCTGCCCGCCTGAGGCAGTATATGGATGAACTGCCCGCACTCAAGGAACCGGTCTTTCGGGAGACACCCTCCGGCCGGTGGGTAGAAGGGCTCACGGAAAAGCCCTTTTTCGAGAAGAAAAGCCTCCTTGAAAAACGGAGCAAGACCGCTCCTTCGGCGGTGTACCTGGTCTTCGGCGTCGGATGCGCGCCCTATCTCTTCCACGTCCTTCGCTCCCTGCCCCGGGAAGCCCTCTCCGTGGTGGTCATCGAACCGTCCTTGGATCTGCTGCTCCTGACCCTCTCCCAGACGTCGGTCTTCCAGGCGTTGCCCCAGGGGGCTCGGATCAGCTTCATCATCGACAAAGACAGGATTTTTATCGACGAAGCCTTTGCCTGGAACGTGGTTCCCATCGGCATCTTCCCCGTGAGCAAGGCGGAAGCCATAGCCCATGACGGGCAAAATGAATGGGAATCGATGACGGAACTCAAGAACACCCTGAGGAAAGAGATCATCTACCGGCTCACCATGCTGGGAAACTCCCCCGAGGACACTCTTCTCGGTTTTCGCCACGCGGCGCTGAACACGCCCCGGATTCTCCGGTCGCCCAGAATTGCCGACCTGAGAGAGAACTACGGCGGCAAACCCTTTGTTTGCGTGGCAGCCGGCCCGTCCCTGGAAAAAAACGTCCACCTGCTGAAGGACATCCAGGACAAGTGCGTCATCGTCGCGTGTGATACCGTCCTTTTCCACCTCCTGGAAAAAGGAATTATCCCTCACGTTGTGACCAGCATTGAACGTCCTTATGATACCTATGCGGCCTGGGTTCCCCGTGTGCTGGAGAAGCACCGCGAAACGTGCGAACAGATTCTCCTCCTCTCCCAGTCGGTAAGTTATCCCCTCACCGCCGGACGATGGCCGGGACCGAACATCGTGGTGGGGAAGATGGATGTCCCCGTGGACAGCTGGTTCACCGGCGCCGTTCTGGGGGAGCAGGTACTCTACTCAGGATTATCGGTTGCCCACATGGCTCTCTCCCTTGCTCTCGCATGCGAAGCCCCTTCTGTTGCGCTTATAGGGCAGGATCTCGCCTTTGGCGAGGGGGGTGTTTCCCACGCGTCCGAAACGGTACCTGATACCGCCCTTGCGGTTGAACAGGAGCATCGCAGAAACGGTATCACGGTCCCTGGTGCCCTTGGGGGGATGGTAGAGACGAGTACCATCTGGCTGACCTTCATCCAGATCTTCGAGCGGATGATCGTCAATTTTCCTGGGACGCCCGTGTATGACTGCACCGAGGGCGGCGCTCTCATTGAAGGAACGATTGTAACCCCCTTTGCCGATTTTATAGAGAAAAGAATCATTGATCCGGAATTCGCCGTTTCCCGCTGGGGAGGCCCCGAGACAGAAAAAGAGATTCGGAGCGATCTTTCCGACCGTTTCAGTGGTGCATTTTCGCAGCTGGACCAGCTCGAAAGAAAACTGCAGGAGATGCACAAGGAGATTCAACGGTGCACGGCCCCTGCCCTTCTGCCGGAAAAAAGGCAGGCTTTCGCCTTCAGCACGGCGGGTATTCTCGACCAAATCCACGCCATGAACCCTGTCATATCCTTCATAGGCCAGAGCTACACCCACCTTTCGGGCACCGTCCTGGCGGAGAACCGTTTCCTTGAGACGGTGGAGCAGGTGGAGCGATGGAAACGTCTGCACGAGGAAATAGCGGACTCTCATTCCTTTGCTGTACGCTTTCTTCGTCAATGGCTGGCCTATGCCCGGGATCTGGCGAAGGCGATGACTGACGGGAATTTTACCGACCCTGGGGCTATTGATGGCAATGGCGAAGAGGAGTTTTTAGGACTCTACGCCGGTGCTGCTGAAGGGAACGCTCTTTCTGTGGAACTTTTGGATCTTCTTTCCTGCAAAGACCCCCTCAGGGAAAACTGGTCGCCCGATGGGCTTTGGAAGGCGGCTCTCGTCCTGTTCCTCCAGGGAAGGGCCGACGAGGCCGGCAGGTTCATGAAAAAGGCCTATGATAGCCTGGAAGGGACGGAACTGCCGACAGAAACCATCGGAGCTTTTTTCAAGGACTGGGGTAAAATGGCCGCTGCCGATGACCTGTGCGTCTTCCCCCAGACGGAAGAAGCTGCCGCTCTTTTTGCCAACGCGAAAGAATACCTGCCCGATGACCCGGAGATTCCCGCGCTGCAGAAAGCAGTCATGGGAAGGCGGAAAAACCTGGTTCTCGAGTTTCAAAAAATGCGACATAACCAAAAAGACGAGCTCTCTATCTTGCTGCAGCGGAATGCGGCTGAAAACGCCCTTCTTGAAGGAGACCTGTACAAAGCTCTCACGGTAGTTGATAAACTTGTATGGGACAATCTGGATCTTTTCCCGGCATCAGGAGTTTTGTATCTGCAGTGGCTTATGAAGACCGCCGCAAATTGCACTGAGGCTGCTGACAAAAAGATTGCGGATTGCTCTGTCGAAATTCTTGACAGAATCATTTCGAAGCTTCCCCTTCTGCTCGAAAGAAAAATCAATTTCCCTGTAGAATTTCTCTCCTATATGACCAGAAAAGGTATAAAGTTTTCCATGGATCCGTCCGATATCCAAACGGGTGATCAATAAACACATATCAGGAGGTGAAGTCTTTCCCGCAGAAGAAGAATAGCGAAGCTAAAAAAACGAAAGCAGTTCGGTTCCAGCATCTGGGCATGGAAGCCCGGAACAAAACAAGGAGGTTACGAATATGAGAATTTACCACAATATCCCTGCGCTTTTCGCGTACAATTCCCTTTCTGGGACAAACTCTTCCCTTCAGAAGTCCATTGAGAAACTGTCCTCCGGTCTCCGGATCAACAGCGCAGCCGACGACGCCGCAGGCCTTGCCATAAGCGAGAAAATGCGCGCCCAGGTCCGGGGCCTCGACATGGCTGTCCGGAACAGCCAGGACGGCATCTCCATGATCCAGACCGCTGAAGGCGCCCTGAACGAGACCCACTCCATCCTCCAGCGCATGCGCGAGCTTTCCGTCCAGGCGGCCAACGACACCCTCACCAGCCAGGACCGGAGCTACATCCAGCTCGAAGTTGACCAGCTCAAGGAAGAAGTCACCAGGATCGCCACCACCACCCAGTTCAACAAGAAGAAGCTGCTCGACGGCAGCGCGTCCGTGCTGTGGTCCTCCGACAAGCTGGAGACCAAGGCCCTCGTCAGGGGTGCCCTGCGCCAGGTCGACCAGTTCGGCCAGAAGTCGGCCGCCGAGGGCAACTTCAAGATCAGCATCATCGCCGATCCCGGCGAGGCCCAGATCCAGAAGAGCGACATCTTCAAGATCAAGCATGACAACGTGATCATGAACGTCACGAAGAACGAGGCCGCCGGCGTTCAGAGCATCCGGGTGGATAGTCTGCCGGCGGGAACGTATAATATAACCCAGGCTTCAGGAACAAACGCAAGGTCAATATCACTCCTGCAGAAATTTGGAACGACAGCTGTGCTTCAGGTAAATACTACTGCTGCTGCTGCTGGGAATGTTGGCGGAGCTTCCATTTTCCTTGAAGTTGTGTCGGTTAATACCGGCACCAATCAGGTTTCTTTTCGCGCAACCAGCAATATTCTCAAACAGGATGGTACAGTAGATACAAAGGTAAATGATAATCTATTGGTGGGAGCCACTGCTGTTACCCTAGCCTCACTCGGTTTGAACGGCACAAAGGTATCTATGAGTGCTGGAGGAGGTGCATCCTCCTACTCAATCGGAGATAAAATCGTTCTTGGGTATGTCGCTTCTGGTGTTGCCACAGATGCGATTGTGACCATCGCCGGAAAGACTAATCCTGAATGGTTCGGCACCTGGGGTAATACTGCCGGACAGGATCTTAAAAACAGAGTTTTTATCCTTCAGGATTCTGCAGTGGCGGGCAAGGATGTCCACTTCCGGAACTTTTACCTGAATACCGCCAACGGCACCCTCTATGAGTCCGATATCGTCCTGCAGTTGAACGATAATTTCTCTTACGCCAAGGCAGTCCTCGCCGGTTTCGAAGCCGCCTATGTGGGCCAGGTGGCCAAGGGCGACGTGCAGCTCCGCGACCTCGACAAGTTCTGGGACGCCAACGGCAGGTTCATGATCGAGGATCCCCAGAACATCACCATAACCCAGGGTGACGGCAAACAGGCCGTGGTGACCCTGAACTCCACCGACACTCTTCGGGACATCGAGTTCAAGCTCAACAACGCTGTCGCCTTCGGCCTCGGCCAGGCGCAGTACCTCGACAGCAATACCGACCGGTTCGTGGACTTCGTTGAAGATTCGACCTACAACACCCCCGAATCCGTGGACGGCACCTTCGTCATCCGTTCCGCCATCGCCGGCAAGGCGGGCGAGCTGAACTTCGCGGGCGACGAGGACATCATCAAGGCCCTCAGCCTCAACGTGATCCAGGATTCCAGCGAGAGCCAGTACCGGGTGAGCATCAACGACGCCCACAACGGTGCCACCATCGCCTCCAACGTGAAGGTCACCGGCAACATGCTCTTCGGCGTGATTCACGAGAACGTGGACGTGGAGTTCGACGCCATGGCCAACACGAAGGTGGAGTGGTCCGAGAGCGCCCTCGGCTTCAGACTTGCCCGTGACGAGGGCATTTACGAGACGGTTGTCCACCTTGCGGACAACACCACCGTCTTCCAGATCGGCGCCAACGAGAAGGAAGACATGGGTGTCGACATCGGCGACATGAGTGCCAAGGCCCTTGGCATCAACAACGTGCTCGTCACCGACCGCGAGTCCGCAGCCCGCTCCATCACCGTCATCGACAGCGCCATCGACCGGGTCTCCGGCCAGAGGGCCAAGCTCGGCGCCTACCAGAACAGGCTGGAGCACACCATCAACAACCTGACCGTCGCCGGCACGAACCTCCAGGCAGCCGAGAGCCGCATCCGCGACCTCGACATGGCGAAGGAAATGATGAACTTCACGAAGCTGAACATCCTGATGCAGGCCGGCAACTCCATGCTTGCCCAGGCGAACCAGCTTCCCCAGAACGTGCTGCAGCTCCTCCGGTAATTCTCTAGCGCGCTACAGAAAGAGGGGAGTTTTCTCCCCTCTTTTTCCTAGAGACAGGGAGGTGCTGATGCCATGGAAATCCTTCGTTCAACCGTTTCGCAGGGTTCACCGGAGAAGGCCCCGGCCGTTGGAAAAGTTTCCGAAGTACCTGTTCCGAAAAAAACTGCGGAGCCTCCGGTAAAACCGGTATCCGAGGAGCAGGTGCAGGACGCCGTCGACCAGGCGAACAAGTTGGCGGTGGCTTTCGACCGGAGCCTGAAGTACGAGTACAGGAAAGAGGCGGATATCTACCAGGTGTCGGTCATCGACACCTCCAAAGATGAAGTGGTCCGGAAGATTCCGCCCGACGAGGTAGTCCGGTTCATGGAGAACATCAGGGAGCTTTTCGGTGCTCTTCTCGATGTGAACGCGTGATATTTGCGATGTACTGCCAGAGGCGGCCGCGAAAACGGCAGCCTCTTTATTTTTTTCCGTAAACGGACGATACTGGATAGGGAACATAATTTTCCTGAAGGGTCCAAAAACGGGGGAAACCATATGAAAATATGTATCACGGGGGCCGGGGGATTCATCGGTTCGCACCTGGCCGAAAAACTGGCGGAGCAGGGCCACGAAGTTCGGGCCTTTCTTCGGTATAACTCGAAAAATTCCTGGGGATGGCTTGAGGAGTCCGGATACGCCAAAGAAATGGACATCGTTTCGGGAGATATCCGGGATTTTGACCTTGTTCGGCAGGCCGTTCATGGTTGCGATCGGGTCTTTCACCTTGCGGCCCTCATAGGCATTCCCTATTCCTACGTTTCTCCCCTGGCCTACGTGAAGACCAACGTGGAGGGGACCTACAACGTTCTTCAGGCCGCCCGGGAGTGCGGAGTGGAGCGGGTCATCCACACCTCCACCAGCGAGGTCTACGGAACGGCCCAATATGTCCCCATCGACGAAGGGCACCCCATAAACCCTCAGTCCCCCTATTCGGCCACCAAGGCTTCGGCGGATTACCTCGCCCTCTCCTATTATCGCTCTTTCGGCCTCCCCGTGACGGTGGTCCGTCCTTTCAACACCTACGGCCCAAGGCAGTCGGCGCGGGCTATCATCCCCACCATTGTCAGCCAGCTCCTTGACAGCAGGGAGGAAATATCCCTGGGAAACATCACACCCACCAGGGATCTGACCTTCGTGGACGATACGGTCCGGGGATTCCTGGCCGCGTCGGAAGCTTCCGGCGCTGTGGGGGAGGTACTGAACCTCGGCACGGGGACGGAAATTTCCGTGGGAGACCTCGCCCTCCTCATCGGGAAAATCATGGGGAAATCTTTCAGCATAATTTCTGATGACCAGCGGATCCGCCCTGAGAAGAGCGAGGTGGAGCGGCTGCTTTCGAATCCGTCGAGGATGAACGCCCTTACGGGGTGGAAGGCCGCCGTTTCCCTCGAGGAAGGGCTGGAACGCACTGTCGGATGGATGAAGGACCGCAGGGCGCTCTACAAAAGCGGCATCTATAACGTATAGAAGGTGAAGGACATGTTCCTGCTTCTTGATGCGCCGAACCTCGGCGGGGCGGAAAAAGCGAAGCTCGTGGAGTGCGTGGATTCCACCTATGTTTCCACCGCAGGCCCTTTCGTGCCGGAGTTCGAGGAGCGGTTCGCCCGGTACCTCGGGACGGAGGACTGTGTGTCCGTCCAAAGCGGTACCGCCGCCCTTCACATCGCCCTCGCCGAGGCGGGGGTGGGACCGGGGGACGAGGTCATCGTTCCCGCCCTTTCCTTTGCCGCTTCGGTCAACCCGGTTCTGTACACCGGGGCGACCCCTGTGCTTGTTGACGTGGACCCCGAAACCTGGACCCTTGATCCCGGACTGACGGAGGCCGCCGTTACATCCAGAACCCGGGCGATTCTGCCGGTCCATCTCTACGGCAACCTCTGCAACATGGACAGCCTTGGAAGGATTGCGGAAGAGTGGGGGCTCTTCCTTATCGAAGACGCCACCGAGAGCCTGGGAGGAACGTGGAAAGGGAAACCCTCCGGAACCCTGGGGAATTTCGGCTGCTTCAGCTTCAACGGAAACAAGCTCATCACCACCGGCGGGGGAGGCATGGTCGTGGCCCGGGACAGGGAGCGGATGAACCACATCCGCTTTCTCGTCAACCAGGCACGGGATGCGTCAAAAGGATATTTCCACCCTGAAATGGGGTACAACTACCGCATGACGAACCTGGAGGCGGCCCTCGGCCTTGCCCAGATGGAGCGCATCGACCTTTTTCTGGAAAAAAAGAGATCCTTTGCCCGGATCTACCGGGAAGTTCTTGCCGGACTTCCGGAGGTGAGCTTCCAGAAAGAGCTTCCGGGAGCGCAGAGTGCCTGGTGGCTTCCGTCATTCACCCTTTCCGGCGGCGCCATCCCGGAACTCCAGGAAAAACTTCGGAAAAAAGGTGTTCCCACCCGAAGGCTTTTTTCTCCGTTGCACACATACCCTTACCTTAAAGATTTCTGCAGATTTTCCTATCCTCAGGCCGAGCGTATCTTCGAGGAGGGCATCAACCTTCCCGCTTCCACGGTCAACGACGAAGAATCCACCCTCCGGGCGGCGGAGAGTATCCGTGATGCCGTCCTTTCCATGAGAAGGTGAGGCAATGGCCCGAAAAATCGCCGTCATAACGGCCACGAGGGCTGAATACGGTCTGCTCAGCCCGTTGATGAAGGAAATTCAGACCGACCCGGACCTGGAGTTGCAGGTCATCGTCACCGGTGCACACCTGTCGCCCGAGTTCGGCCTGACGTGGAAGGAGATCGAAGAAGACGGCTTTCCTATCCACAAAAGGGTGGAGATGCTCCTCTCCGGAGATTCACCCGTTGCAGTGACCAAGTCCCTTGGCGTCGGCATCATTGGTTTCGCCGATGCTCTTTCTGAATTGAAGCCGGATATTCTGGTCATTTTGGGCGACCGGTACGAGATGCTCGGCGCCGCTGCTGCAGGAGTGCTTGCAGGAGTACCGGTCGCACATCTGTATGGTGGAGAAGTAACACTCGGAGCTTACGACGATGCTTTTCGTCACGCCATCACCAAGATGAGTTCTATCCACTTTGTGGCTCATGAAGACTACCGGCGGCGGGTGATCCAGATGGGTGAGGTCCCTGATTCAGTCTTCGTAGTCGGCCCTGCGTGCCTCGACGGGATCAGGGAGACGGAACTGCCGGGCAGGAAAGAACTGGAGCAGCACCTCGGCATTCCCCTTTCATCACCTCTGTTCATCGTGACTTATCATCCGGAGACCCGTTCGGATTTACCTTCGTCAGAGCAGGTGGAACGCCTCCTCGCGGCGTTGGACCGTTTCCCGTCGGCGACTATGGTCTTCACCGGAGCCAACGCCGACACCGACGGGAGGATCATCAACGAGCGGATCATCGAATTCTGCGCCCTCGCTCCCCAAAAACGGGTCTTTGTCCAGTCCCTCGGGAGGAAGCGGTACTGGGGGATGCTCTCGATTGCAGACGCCGTAATCGGCAACTCATCCAGCGGGATTACGGAAGCTCCGTTCCTAGGTGTCCCGGTGGTTAATGTCGGAGGAAGGCAGGAAGGGCGGCTTCAGGGCGATAATGTAATCGACTGTCCGTGTAAGGCCGAAAGACTTGAGCTTGCGGTACATCAGGCTCTTGCTTGTGGTAGACAACACTTAAAAAGAATATATAACTCTATTAATCCTGCGAAATCAATATGCTCCCAACTTAAGAACACCAAATTTGAAAAAGTGAAATGCTTTTTTGATATCCATTGGACGGAGTGAGAATATGAGCGTCTATATAATTGCCGAAGCTGGTGTCAATCACAACGGATCTCTGGATATGGCTCTGAAACTTATAGATTGCGCTTCTGAAGCTGGAGCTGACGCAGTAAAGTTTCAGACATTCCGCGCAGAAAAGGTAATCTCTGAATATGCGCCGAAGGCAGAATATCAAACGCTCGCCACCGGCAAGAACCAATCGCAGCTCGAAATGGTGCGACCTCTCGAACTTGGTGCGGAGGCCCATTATGCATTGAAAAAACGATGTAATGAGCGAAAAATCAATTTTCTGTCCACTCCCTTCGACGAAGATAGCGTTGACTTTTTGGCTCACAGCCTTGGGCTTCGAACATTGAAAATACCTTCCGGAGAGATCACAAACGCTCCTCTTCTGCTTCGTGCTGCAAGGACGGGTTGTTCCATTATCATGTCAACCGGGATGAGCACTCTGGGAGAAATAGAGGAAGCTCTCGGTGTTTTGGCGTTTGGTTTTCTTAATAATGAAACACCTCCTTCTCGGGACGCTTTCTGTAAGGCGTTCTTTTCAAAAGAGGGACAGAATGTATTGAAGCAAAGGGTTTCGCTTCTTCACTGCACAACTGAGTATCCCGCCCCTTTCAGTGAAGTAAATCTAAGGGTTCTTGAAACCTTAAGACAGGCTTTTGGGCTTCCCGTAGGATATTCAGATCATACGGAGGGCATTGCTGTACCTATTGCGGCTGCTGCGTTAGGGGCAAGTATAATAGAAAAACACTTCACCCTTGACAAGGGACTCCCTGGCCCGGATCACAAGGCCTCACTTGAACCGGACGAACTATCGATAATGGTTTACAGCATACGTAAAGTTGAAGATGCTCTGGGAGACGGCAAAAAAATACCAACATTTTCTGAGTTAAAGAACCAATCAATTGCAAGGAAAAGTCTTGTGGCAAAGCAGGAAATATCCCAGGGCGTTCCTTTTAGCGAAAACAATATTACTGCTAAAAGACCTGGTGATGGTATTTCTCCCATGCTTTTTTGGGATCTTATTGGGAAAAAAGCAAGCAGATACTTTCTGAAGGATGAAAAAATTCAATGAGGGGAAAAAAAGGAAATGATGCCTTCTGGAGCCTCGATGAACTTCGTTCTTTTGGTTTTGCTAGTTTTGGCGAAGATGTCCAAATAAGTAAACATGCTTTGATTTATCAGCCCCACCTTATCTCGATCGGAAATAATGTCAGAATAGATGATTTTGCCAAGCTGAACGGGAAAATAACTATTGGTTCCAATATCCATATAGCTTCTTTTGTTTGCCTGATGGGGAGCTACGGCATAACTTTGAAGGATTATGCTCAAGTTTCACTGAGAGCTACACTTCTCTCGGCGACGGACGATTTCTCCGGGGAATTCTTAGTTGGGCCTCAGATACCTTCACAATACAGAAAAATATCCGGAGGAGAAATTGTTCTTGAAAAACATGCCCTCGTAGGGGCAGGAAGCATGATTTTCCCCGGAGTGACTCTCAGGGAGGGAACCGCTGTTGGCGCAATGAGTCTTGTCATGCGCAGCACGAAAAAATGGACCGTCTATTTCGGAAATCCTGCCGTTGCAGTAAAGGAAAGAAGCCGGAACATGCTGGAACTGGAAAAGCTCATGAATGCAGAGGCGAATGGTTAATGAAGCTCTCATATTACCTGCCTTCCTCTTCTTTGGATAATGACAAAATAGCATCACACTACAACGACCCCAAATGGTCGGCGCCGAAGATCTACCGCAAGACCGGCATCCGCTCACGCCATGTGGTCAAGGATGAACTTGTCTCTGACCTTGCAGTGGGAGCCGCCGAGCGTCTTTTCAGTGAGTACGGAATCGACCGGAGCACCGTCGA
>NZ_JAESIH010000047.1 GCF_016756745.1 Aminivibrio sp. | reverse complement strand
CAAGGCCGCCTACTTCGCGAGCATCGCTGAGGCGCAGAAGTCGGACCAGTTCCCCATGCGCCCGGAGCGGATTCTCGCCGACCTCAGGGAAGTTCTTCCCCGGGACGGGTACGTCGTCGCCGACGTCGGCTGGAACAAGAACGGCGTGGGCCAGCAGTTTCCTATTTATGAGCCGGGAACTTTCGTGGCCCCAGGCGGTCTCGCCACCATGGGGTACGGTCCTTCAGCAGCCCTGGGCGTGAAGGTGGCCTGCCCGGACAAAAAAGTGGTCGCGCTTATCGGCGACGGCGGCATGGGAGCCAACGTCTCGCCCTTCGCCACGGCCGCGGTGGAGGATATCGCCGTTGTGTGGGTGGTGATGAACAACTGTGCCTTCGGCACCATCGCGGGGCTCGAGAACCAGCACTACCAGCACCAGTTCGGCACCCTCTTCGAAAAGGACGGCAAGCCCTACACCCCGGACTTCGCCGCCATTGGCGAGGCGTACGGGATCAAGGGATATACCGTGAAGAGCGCCTCCGAATTCAAGCCGATCCTCCAAGAGGCCCTCGCCCTGAACAAGCCCTGCGTCATCGATGTCCGGATGGAAAACGCCCCTGTGATTACCGCAGGATGCTGGAACATCAACGACATCTTCAGGAAGCGGGGAGAGGAAAAACCCTGGAGGGTCTGGGCCTGGGAAGAGACCGAACCCTGGAGGATGGGATAGTAACTCACCTTCCGGGAGCTACTCAAAGAAAAGGAGATGGACATACATGGCGAAAAAGGAATTGACGGCTGAACAGAGGAGCGCCCTGGAAGGAATCTTCGCAAGGGCCCGGGCCGCGGAAAAGATCATCGAGAACTACGACCAGGAGCGGGTGGACCGCATGTGCCGCTGTGTGGCCTGGGCTGCGGGGAATCCCAGGGACTTCGACAGGTTCTGCAAGATGGGCGTGGAGGAGAGCGGGGCGGGCGACTGGAGCGGCCGTTTCGGCAAGCGGCACAAGATCCTCGGCGTCCTGAGAGATGCCTTGCGGCAGAAGAGCGTGGGGCCCATCGAAGTTCTCCCGGAGAAGGGGATTGTGCGGTACGGAAAACCGGCGGGAGTCATCACCTCACTGATTCCCATGACCAACCCGGAACTCACTCCCATCGTCACGGCTATCTATGCACTGAAGGCCAGGGACGTGGTCGTCTTCTCCCCCCATCCAAGGACGAAAAAGACGACTTTTGCGGTGGTGGAGAAGATGCGCCAGGGGCTTCGCTCCATCGGGGAACCCGAAGATTTTCTCCAGTGCATTTCCGAAGTCAACATGGCCATCGTCGAGGAGCTTATGACCATGGGCGACCTCATCATGGCCACCGGCGGACCAGCCATGACCAAGGCCGCTCACAGTTCGGGGAAACCGGCGTACTGCTCGGGGGCCGGCAACGCCACCATGATCTTCGACGAGACCACCGACATCGAGGAGGCCGCCCGCAACACCCGCATCAGTAAGACGTCCGACTTCGGCTCCGGCTGCTCTGCCGACGGAAACCTCATCATCTACGGCGGCATTTACGATCAAATGGTGACCCAGCTACAGAAGGAAGGGGGCTACCTTGCCACCGACGAGCAGCGGGAGATGCTGAAAAAGGCCATGTGGGACGAAGAGGGACACCGGATCGTGGAGACCGTTGCCGTTTCTCCCCAGAAACTGTGCCGGGCTGCCGGGTTCGAGATTCCGGAAGACAGGAAGTTCGTCATGGTTGTCGGAGACGGTATCGGGAAGGAGTACCGGTTCTCCGGCGAAAAACTGACAACCCTGCTTACCCTGTTCCGTTACGAGGGAGACTTTGAAAATGCCCTCAACATGATGGATGAGATCTTCAAAGTCGGCGGCCGGGGGCATTCCTGCGGCATCTACAGCTATAACGATGAGCATATCCACGCCCTTGCCCTGAGAGCCCCTGTCACCAGGATCATGGTACGGCAGCCCCAGTCCAAGGCCAATGCCGGAAGCGCAAACAACGGCATGCCCATGACGTCGAGCATGGGGTGCGGCACCTGGGGGAACAACCAGGTGTCGGAGAACATCGCCCTGAAGCATTATATGAACAGCACCTGGGTCGCCAAGCCGATCCTCACGGATGCACCCTCTGAGGATGTTCTTTTCGGCGAGTTTTACGATCCGGCGAACAAGCGGGAAGGCTGATCCGTCCCCAGGGGTGCGGATGGGGAAATTCCTCCCGGCAAGGCTGGGAGGGAAAACAGGCAAACAAAGGAGGAAGATCCATGAGAAAAGCGGCAGTGTTCGGGCTTTCAGTTGCGCTGGTATTTCTTCTCGCTTCGGCGGGAGCGGCGGCATATCCTGAGAAGAACATCCAGGGACTGATCATGTGGGGTGCCGGCGGCGGTACCGACAACTTCGCCCGGGCCATCACCCCTCTGGCGGAGCAGAAACTGGGGCAGACCATCATTCTCCAGAACAAAACCGGAGCCTCCGGGGCGGTGGCCACGACCCTCACGGTGAACTCCCCCGCAGACGGCTACACCTTGCTTTACAGTGCGGAAAACCCAGCCACATACCGGGTTCTTGGCCTCTCTCCTCTGAGTTTCCATGACCTCCAGCCCATCGTCATTGCGGTGGAGGGCGCAGTGGTCATCTGCGTCAACCCCGAAACCCCCTACAACACTATGCAGGAGCTTGTGGAGGCGGCGAAGGGCGAGAAGAAGATCCGCATGGCAACCTCCGGCGTGGGAGGCCTTCCCTACGTTGCCGGTGCCATGATGAAAAACATCCACGGCACGGACTTCAACTACATCCAGTTCGACGGCGACGGTCCCGGCGCCACGGCGGTCATGGGCGGCCACGCCGATGTCATGCCCCTGGCCCTCTCCACGTCGGTGGAGTACATCAGAGCCGGACGGCTTCGCGGCCTTGCGGTCCTCACCACGAAGAGAGTGCCCCAGCTTCCCGAAGTTCCGGCCATAACCGAGATCTATCCCGAGTACGCCCAGTACCTTCCCTGGGGGCCTTTTTACGGCGTCTTCGTCAAGAAGGGGACTCCCGGCGACATCGTGACGAAGCTCAGCGACGCCTTCACCCAGGCCATGGCGGAACCCCGGTTCGAGGAGTACGTGAAGAATTCCGGCGGTTTCCGGAACGGCGCCACGGGCGAGGAGGCGGTGAAGTTCCTCGACAGGTTCGAGTCAACGGCAAGCTGGCTTATCTACAACGCCGGGGGAGCGAAAAAATCACCCGCCGAGTTCAACATCCCCGAACCGAAAAAATAGTGTCCGGTCGTGTATAATCGGGGATGGACCGGAACCCACGTTCCGGTCCATCCCCTCTTGATATTGGAGACAGGGATCGGGCAGCCGCAACGGAAGGACGTGAATCACAGAGATGGAAGAATCCAGGGAATTTTTGGCTGAAGGATCGGCAGAAGAACCGGGCGGAACCGTGAAGGATCTCTCGAAATACGTTCCCGAGGCGCGCAGAAAGCCCGGCGAACTTGGCATAGCCGTCATAATGTTTCTCATCGGCGCTCTCGGATATTACTTCGCCCTCGACATGACGAGCGGGAAATACTCATCTCCCTCGGTGTTTCCGAAGCTCGCCTCCACGTTGATCATGGTGTGCTCCGCCGTAAATTTCTTTAAAGCGCTGCGGAGGGAAAAGCCCGATGCGGCGGCGACCCTGGCCGGGTATCTTCTTCCCGTTGACGTGGTGGTCGTGATGGTGTTGCTCGTGGCGTACTGCTTTGCGCTGCCAAGGCTCCATTTCGTGGCTTCATCCTATGCTTTCATGGTCATCGGCATGGTGTATCTTCAGAGAGGGAAGAACATCGTCCGGGCGCTCCTGATATCAGCGCTCTCCCTCGCGGTCCTGGTGGCGGTCTTCCGTTACCTGTTCCTGGTCATACTGCCCTAAGGAGGCCCGGATATGGAACAAAACCTTCAGTATTTTCTCATTCCTTTCCTGAACTGGGAGATGATGATGCTCATCTGGGTGGGCGTGTTTGCCGGAATCTGGGTCGGCGCCATTCCGGGACTTTCCGTGACCATGGCCGCGTCCCTGCTGATCTCCTTCACTTTTTCGTGGGACATGAACAGTGCCCTCGCCCTGATTTGCGGCGTGTTCGTCGGCGGCGTCTACGGCGGCTCCATCACCGCCATCCTGCTCAACATCCCGGGGGCGCCTGCGGCGATAGCCACGGGTATCGAGGGGTATCCTCTCGCACAGAGGGGTGAGGCCGGCAAAGCCATAGGGCTCTGCACCACCGTTTCCGTGTTCGCCAGCTTCGTCGGTATTATTGTCCTCTCCGTGGCGGCGCCGGTGGTCGCCAATTTCTCCCTCAAGTTCTCACCCAGAGACTTTTTCCTGCTGGCGGTGATGGGCATACTGCTCATCGGCAGCATCGGCGGGGGAGACCCCATCAAGGGAATTACCGCCGGAGCGCTGGGCGTGCTCCTGAGCATGGTCGGCATGGATCCTTCCACGGGGGAGTTGCGGTATACCTTCGGCAATATCTACCTCATGGCGGGAATCAGCTTTGTTACGGCCATGATCGGACTTTTCGGCGTCTCCGAGGCCCTGACCCAGTTCAGGAATGCGGGGAAGAAGTCGCCGAAGCAGAACCTTGACAGGGTCATCCCGGACTGGGGCACATTCCTGAAGTATCTGCCCCTGTCCATCCGGTCGTCCCTTCTCGGCGTGTTCATCGGTGCTCTTCCCGGAACCGGCGGAGACGTTGCCGCCCTGCTGGCCTACGACCAGGCCAAGCGGACCGTCAAGCATCCCTCCCGTCCCTTCGGCACAGGGGCCTACGAGGGCATCGTGGCCCCCGAGACGGCCAACAAGGGAGCCATCGGCGGCGCCTTCATCCCCATGCTGACCCTGGGAATCCCCGGCGACGCCGTTACGGCAATCATCATAGGCGCCCTCTATATCCACGGTCTCAAGCCGGGCCCCATGCTCATGATAGAGACCCCCCACCTCTTCTGGATGATCGTGAGTTGCCTGTCCATCGCAAGCGTGGCCCTTATGGTCCTGGGCCTCGTGAGCATCAAGCCCTTCGCCAGGATCATCGAAATTCCCAAGGAGATCATCATGCCGGTGGTGATCATCCTCTCGGTCATCGGAACCTATGCCATCCAGAACAGCGTGGTGGATATCTTCTACATGATCGGCTTCGGCATCATCGGCTATTTCATGAGGCTCTACGGATATGCCACCGGCCCCATGGTCCTCGGGCTGATCCTGGGGCCCATGCTTGACGCCAACTACAGAAGGGCCATGCAGGGAGCGGAGAACCAGCTTCTGCCCTTCCTCGAGGGCTTCGTCACCAATCCCATCAGCCTCTTCCTGACTCTGGCCATAGTTTTTCTGATCCTGTCCCAGACGTCCTTCTACAGGAAATGGAGAGGTTTGAAATAGTTTTTTCCTGCCAGGGAAGAGAGAGAACCAAAAGATGAATAAAAATAATACGAGGAGGAATGTTTTATGAGAAAACTCAGTATTGCGCTGCTGACGGTATGTGTGTTGGCGGGGGCCGCTTTCGGGGCCTACCCGGAAAAGAACATCCAGGGGTACATCATGTGGGGCGCCGGAGGCGCTCTGGATAACGTGTCCCGGGCCATCGTCCCCATCGTCCAGGAGCATCTCGGAAAGACCATCATACTGCAGAACCGCACAGGCGCCACGGGAGCCATCGCCACCACCTTTGTGGCCAACCAGCCCGCCGACGGTTACAGCATTCTCTTCGGCGCCGAGAACCCGAACCTCTACAAGGTCACCGGCCTTTCCCAGATCGACTATGACCAGTTCGAGCCCGTCTTCCTCATGATGGCCAACGTGGGCGTAGTCATTGTCTCCAAGGATTCCCCCTACACCTCGTACAAAGAGCTCATCGAGGCCGCCGCATCCGGCAAGACCATCACCATGGGCTCCACCGGCCCCGGAGGGTTGCCCTACGTGGCCACCACCATGATCGAGAAGATCCACGGCGTGAAGTTCAACAAGATGCAGTTTGACGGCGAAGGCCCCTGCATCACCGCCCTCATGGGCGGCCATATTGATGCGGTGGCCGTCGGCCTTCTCGCCGCCGCCAATTTCATCCACTCGGGGAATGTCAGGGGACTCGCCATGATCTCCTCGGAGAGGATCGAGAGCGTCGCTTCCGTGCCGGCGGTGACGGAAGTCTACGAAGAGTACAGGCCCTACCTTCCCTGGGGTGCCTTCTTCGGCGCCTTCGTGAGGAAGGGAACCCCCGCCGAGGCTCTTGACGTTCTCCGGTCCGCCTTTACCAAGGCGTTCCAGGACCCTAGGTTCGACGAGTTCGCGAAGACCATGGGCGGCGTGAAGCTCGGCATCTCAGGCGACGAGGCGAAGAAATACATAAAGCAGAACCAGTCCGTCGCCGCATGGCTCCTCTACGACGCCGGCGGGGCGAAATTCTCCCCCGAGGAGTTCGGCATCGAAAGACCCCAAGGCAAGTAAAGACCCGTTCCAGGGTAAACGTACTTTCGGCCCGCCCCCCTGTGGGGCGGGTTTTTTCTTTTCGTGTCCGAAAAAACATCCCTTCGGCACCGGACATATTGACAAATTCTTTTCTACTCTTTATTGTGGAATCATTTCCTAGAGGCGGATTACGTTTCCATTCAGCGGAAAATTTGATTTGCCGGAACGGCCATCCGCTCCCGGGAGGGCGTTTAGTGCCCAGACATCACTTACGAGGAAGGGGTATGATGTTCATGAAGTTCCAGTTTTCCCTTGCGCAGCTCACCGTTCTGAATACGTCTCCGGCGGAGATTGCGTCCATGGCGGCGGACTGCGGGTATGATTTCGTGAGCATGAGGCAGATTTACATGGGGCTTCCCGGGGAACCGGATTACGACCTGGCAAAGAACCGGGCCTTGATGGAGGAGACGAAACGGGTCTTTGCCGATACAGGCATCAGGCTCCTGGACATCGAACTCGCCAGGGTGTTCGAAAATATGGACGTGAAGAAGTACGAACCCGCCATGGAAACAGCTGCGGAACTCGGGGGAAAGCACGTCATCAGCAGTATCTGGACGCCGGAGAGGGAGTATTACATCGAAAGGTTCGCCGAGATCTGCGACCTTGCGAAACAGTACAACCTGACGGTGGACCTTGAATACGTCCCCATCGCTTCGGTGAAAACTCTGGCGGGCGCGGTCGATGTCCTCAGGACTGTGAACCGTTCCAATGCCGGTCTCTTGGTGGACATTCATCACTTCCACAGGGCCCAGGACGACGTGGCTGAGCTGGAGAAGCTTCCTGCTGAGTGGTTCCATTTCGGCCATCTCTGCGACGCTCCGTGCGAGATTCCGGCGGACAGGGACGAGATGACAAGAATCCTCAGGGAGGAACGGTCCTACGTGGGCGAAGGAGGAATCGACGTGGCCTCGATAATGAACGCCATGCCCCCCATGCCCTATTCCATTGAGCTTCCCAACCTGAAGAAAGTGGCGGAGTTCGGGTACAAAGAACATGCCCGCCGGTGCCTTGAGACTGCGAAGGCCTACTGCGCCGGGCGGGGGGTAACGGGTAGAAAAGCATAGAAAGAAAAGATCCCCTCCGGTCCGGAGGGGATCTTTTCTTATCCTATCTGCTGGGAGATCTCCCGGCACATCCGCTGGATTTCGGGGATGAGAGACAGGGCTGTCTCCTCCGTAAAGCGGGATGCCGGCCCGGCGAGGGAGAAGGAGAAAAGAACCTCTCCCTTCCTGTTGAAGATGGGTACCGCCATGGAAAGGATGCCCTCCTCCCGTTCGCCCCAGCTCATGGCATAGCCGAGGGTCCTGATCTCGGTCAGGTTTTTTCTCAAGTCCTCCCCGTTGGAGAGAGTAGTGGCTGTAATGGGGTGGACTTTCATGGTTTCCCTTTCAATCGCTTCCTCGCCCAGAAAGGCCAGGAGGGCTTTCCCTCCCGCTCCCGCCCAGAGAGGCGCCCGGTCGCCCACCCTCATGACGCACCTCATGGTGAGCAGGCTTTCCACGTGTTCGTAGCAGACCCGTTCCTCACCCTCGACGCCGTAGAGGGAGACGGCTTCCTTTGTGCTGTCCCGGATGATCTTCATGTAGGGGTAGATGATCTGCTGGGGCTTGAAGTTTGCCTTGGCGATGCTCCCGAGGATATAGAGCTGGTTGCCGAGGGAGTAGGTCCTGTCGTCGTGACGTGTGAGAATGTCAAGCCTTTCCAGCGTGCCTGCCAGCCGAAGGGTCGTCGTGACGGGGAGCCCGATTCTTTCCGCGATTTCGCTGAGCGTCAGCTTGTAGTCGTCCCTCGTGAAGGCCTTGAGAATGTGAAACGCCCGTTCTACGGACCGCACGGAGTCTTCTTTCATGGTGAAACCGCCCTTTCCTGCTTCGAGTCGTTATTCCGCTTTTTCCGCTCAGCGGATATTTCAATCATAATGGAACGAACCTCAAAGGGGAAGGCTCTCTTCCCGGCAAAAATAGCCTAGACGCTCAGTGAAAGGAGCAGCCTCACGGATATTCCGGCGATGAGCGCGGAGGCTATCATGATTCCCATGGATGCCGCCATCCGTTTTCCTCCCAGTTCCCTCCACAGGACGATAAAGGTGGCGATGCAGGGGAATGTCATGGAAAGGGTAATGGTGGCCACCACGAGCTGAGCCGGTGAAAGACCCAGGGTTGCCAGCATTCCCACGGCCACGTCCTTTCTCAGGATTCCGAGGAGGATGGGCCCGGCCGCTTTAGTCGGCAGGCCGAGAAGGCCGGAAAAAACGGGTGCGAGCAGGCGGGAGAGAAGGTCGGTGATCCCCGCAGCGTCCATCAGGCTGATCAGCAGAATGCCTCCGAGGACCAGGGGAACGGCCTCCAGGAAGAAACCGCTGATCCGTATCCAGAGCTTGAGCCCCATGGCCTTCGGGGACGGTATCCGGTAAGGGGGAATCTCCACGATGAGCTCCGGGCTGAAGCCGGGAAGGAGAGAATGGAGAATTCTCCCCAGGAGAAGCCAGGATACAAGAAGGGTGCCGTAGACCATGGCGACCCATTTCATCCCTATTCCCCCAAGGGCGCCGATGATCATGGCCTGGAGTCCGGCACAGGGTATGGCAACGGAAATCAGGGTCGCGGCGATGAACCGCTCCCGCCGGGAGTCCAGGACTCTCGTGGCGAGGATGCCCGGGACGTTGCATCCGAACCCCAGGAGGGAGGGAACGATGGCGAAACCGTGGAGTCCCATCCTGTGGAGGAGGGCGTCGAAGATGACCGCGAGCCGCGGCAGGTAGCCGAAATCCTCCAGGAAGCTGAGGACGGCGTAAAAGGAAAGGACATAGGGGAGCACCATGACCACGGGAACGTACAGTCCCGTGGTGAGCATGCCGAAACTCTGCTCGAAGTCAACGTGTCCGTCCACCAGCCTGCCGACGATGATGTCATGAAGGAAGCCCGTTCCGCCGAAAAAGCCTGAGACGTAATTCACCACAGGAAGCCAGTATCTTTCGAAGAGGGGAGCGAGGATGCCGTCGATGAGGCCTTCCCCGGCGTACCGGATGGCGATGAAGCTCGAGGTGATGACCGCTACGCCGATGACGAGCCCCCAGAAGGAGTTGACCGAGGCGTCCTCGAGCTTGTCCAGGAAGGTGTGATGGCGGTGCCGCACTTTCTGGACCTGTTCCGTAACCGCCCCTATGGCCGCCCACCGTTCCTCTTTCGTGGAAGGAACCTCCCGGCCCGGAGAGGCTTCGCGCAGGCGGTCGAGAAGCCGGCTGATCCCTTCTCCCGAGACGGCCACGGTGGAGACCACCGGAACGCCGAGCAGCTTTTCCAGCAGGGCAGGGTCGATGTCGATCCCCTTGTGCCGGGCTTCGTCCACCATGTTGAGGGCGATAACCACGGGAAGCCTGCGCTCCATGATCTGGAAGGCGAGGAAGAGGTTTCGTTCCAGGGCCGTAGCATCGAGGACCAACACCACGGCGTGGCATCCTTCGGCCACCATCCTTTCGGCCACCTCTTCAGCTTCGTTGGTGGGAGTGAGGGTGTAGGCCCCGGGGACGTCGATGACTCTCCAGACATCGTCTCCCCGGCGGAGCCATCCTTCCAGAAAGCCTACCGTGGTCCCAGGATAGTTGGAAGAAACGGCATGAACTCCGGTGATCCTTGTGAAGAGGGCACTTTTCCCCACGTTGGGGTTCCCCACGAGGAGCAGTTTTTTCGCTGTTGTCTCACTCATGGCGCCTGGCGGCTCCTGCGGAAGAAGCGAGGGGAACGACGAGCACTGAAGAGGAAATCTTCCACCCGATGGCTATCTGTCTGCCGTCGAGCTGGAGGGTCACAGGACCGTGAAAGGGCATTCCGGACACTTTTCCCACCACCTTGCCGACCCGGAGACCCAGGGCTTCGAGGCGTTCGGCGCAGCCGTCCTTTACCGGCATCTCCACAATGCGGCCGAAGGCGCCGTTGGGGAGGTCTCTCAGGGCCACTGCGGGACCTCCCGGATGACTGGGAGGGGTCAATTCGCCGATTCCCTCCTTCGAAGCTGGCCGCAGGCCGCATTGATATCCGTTCCCTTTTCCCGCCGGATCTCGTTTTCGATCCCGAGCCGGGTGAGAACCGCGGCGAAGGCCTTGATTCTTTCGGGAGCGGACCGCTGGTACACGTCCTTCACCGGGTTGTAGGGGATGAGGTTCACGTACACGCCGAGGCCCGACAGGAGGGCCGCCGTTTCATAGGCAAGCTCCGTCTCGTCGTTCACCTTCTGGATCATGACGTACTCCAGAGTGATCCTCTCCCCGGTCTTCTGCTGGTATGTTCTGAGGGCGTCCACCAATAGGCCGAGGGGATACTTTCTGTTCACGGGCATGATCTTGCTCCGGAGCGCGTCGTTGGGCGCATGGAGCGAGACCGAAAGACGGACCGGCAGGGGAAATTCCGCCAGGTCGAGGATACCCGGCACGATACCGGAGGTGGAGATGGTGATGTGCCGTGCCCCCATGTTTCGCATCTTCGGGGAATTCAGAATGGAAATGGCCTTGAAGACTGCCCGGGTGTTCAGGAAAGGTTCTCCCATTCCCATGAAGACAATATTGCCGATGTTGGTGCCGAGGCGTTTCTCCATGGCGAGAAGCTGCCCCGTGATCTCTCCTGCCGTGAGATCCCGGCGGAAGCCCGACTGCCCGGTGGCGCAGAAGGCACAGTTCAGAGGGCACCCCACCTGGCTGGAAAGGCAGGCCGTGATATGGTTGCCGTTGGCGAGGAGCACCGATTCGATTCTCTCTCCGTCGTAGAGCTGCCAGAGGAATTTCCTGGTGCCGTCCTTCGACGTTTCCTCCTTAACCGGAATGGGGGGGAGGATCAACAGGTCATAAACAAGCTTGTCCCTCAGATCCTTCGAAAGGTTAGTCATTTCGTGGACGTTGAAGACTTTTTTGTCGTAAATCCACCGGCATAACTGGTCCGCCCGATATTTCGGGAGGCCCCATTTTTCCGTGCAGACGTCGATCCATTCTTCATAGGATAGATCAAGGGCGTGTACCGGTTCGCTCATTGTGTGCCTCCTGGTTGCATTTCGGGGAAAATCCCCCTTGAAATAACAATGTATAATGTCATGAAGTCCGGTCGTGTGTCAATGGTAAAAGAGCGGGGAGCGTCAGGAGATACTTTCCTCCCATTCGTGGAAATTGAGGATAAACCGGGCGAACTCCTCAGCCCAGTACGGGTCGAACTGGCTTCCCGCACACCGGCGGAGTTCCGCCGCCGCAGCCGACGGCGACTTCGGGTCCCTGTACGTCTTGTCTCCGGTCATGGCCTCGTAGGCGTCCACCACGGCCATGATCCGCGCACCCTCCGGAAGGGTTTCTCCGCCTTCGCCTTCAGGATATCCTGCCCCGTTCCACCAGCGGTGGTGCAGCAGAATATCCTCCCTCAGGTCCGCCATGTCCGGGAAGAGTGAAACGAGATACGCCCCTCTTTCGGGGTGACGTTTTATCACCTCGTATTCCTCCTCCGTGAGGGGACCGGGCTTGTCGAAAATCTCCCTGGGGATCGCGGTAAACCCGAGGTCGTGATTCCGGGCGAGTCGTACGAGATAGTCCCGCTTTTCAGCGGGAAATTCGGGACGGGAGGCGGCGAAGATTTCCATGAGAGCGGCGCATGCGGCCATGTGCCTGTCCCTGGAGTCCTTCCGGACGAGGGCAATCCTTTCCGAGAGGTATTCCAGGACATCCTTTCTGGAAGACGCCCTGTGGGTCTGCTTGAAGGCGTACATCCCCTTGTCCGCCTCCTGGACAAGGGTTTCGACAGAATGACCGTCCTTCACTCCCGTAGCGACCCCCCATGCGATGTTGAGAGGGAGGGCCCCGTCGTTGGCCCGGTACTCCCTGATGTTTGAAGCCAGTTTTTCCTTGAAGCGCCTTCCGGCCTCCCCGTTTTCGTCTTGGGGCAGCAGGACTGCAAATTCATCCCCCCCGATGCGGGCGACGATGTCGCTTTTCCTGACGCTTTTCCGCAAAACATCCGCCGCAGCCCTGAGGAGACCGTCTCCAGCCTTGTGTCCCAGGGTGTCGTTCACCAGTTTGAGGCCGTTCACGTCGCACATCGCCACCGTGACTGGGTCGAACCGCCCCGTTCCGAAGCGGATAAGGGCGTCGTCGAAAAAGGCCCGGTTGTACAGCCCCGTCAGTTCGTCGTGGAAGGATCTGAACTCCAGTTCTTCCGTTTTGCTCTTCAATGAATTCGCCATGGCGTTGAAAGCCTGCCCCAGTTTTTTCATCTCAAGGGGGGCTTTCTCCAGCATCTGCGGATCAAGGGGAGAGAATTTTCCGTCCCCTGTCCTTTCCACTGCTTCGAGAAGAAGGGAGAGCGAGGAGTTCACCTTACGGTAAAGCGCAGCGGAGATCAGGAAGGAGGCAGCCATAAGGAGAATCGATATTCCACCGAAATAGGCCAGGCCGGTGAGGTAGGGAGCGAGAAATTCTCGGAATTCCATGCGGACTGCCAGGGTCATTCCGTATTCAGGAAGACTCGTGCTTTTCGCGAGCCACCTTTTGCCGTCGCTTCTCCTATACAGGGCAAGTCCTCCTTGCGGCGTTCCCAAGCGCGATGCTTCCTCCCGGGATATGCCGTAGCTTTCAAACACCGAGTCGTCGCCCGAGGGATCGAAAAGCAGAAAACTGCCTGTGCTGCGAAAGGGGGTGGTCATGAGAGCGGTAAGAATCGTGTCGAGGGAGATCGATCCGAACACCAGGCCCTGAAAACCGTCATCTCCCATAAGAGGAACGGAAATGACGACCACGGAACGACCGGAGCTTCGGCTGGTGATTATTCCGGTGATATATTCCCGTCCTTCCGCCGCGGCGATAAAGTATGGCCTGTCGGCGACGGAAATCCCCGTATTTCCAGGACCCTCCATGTCGCTGTGAACCAGGGGGAAGCCTGACGTATTCACGTAAGAAAGGGATTCGAAATTGGCATTGGACCTTTCAAAAGACGAAAAATCATCGTATATGCCGACAAGATCCCGCGCATTGACCGAGGAGAGGCGGGAAATTGACCGGACGGTGTTCTGGTGGAAGACGAACCACTTTCTGATGAAATCAGCCTGCATGCCGAGGGCCTGTGCCATGTCCCGCTCCGTATGCAGCCAGGAGTCCCGGAAACTGAGTATCCCGATGAGAACGGGGAAAAGGACCATAGCCCCTGCGAGCAGAACCAAAAAGAACCCCAGCATTCCCTTGACGCTCCTGAAGTTGACGGAAAGCATAAAAACCTCCTTTTGACGATGGAGCTTCGCCCAGAATAGTACCACAGAATGCAGTATTTCCGTTTATGCCGAAAAGAATGATAAGAAATATGGACATAAAACTGTAAAAGGGTACACTTTATCCAGAATCTAAAGATGTATCTATCCGTTGACAGACAGAAGGAGGAATCGACATGAAAAGAATGATTATTGCGCTGACGGCGCTCCTGGTACTTTCGGCGGCGGGGGCCGCCTTCGCGGCGGACGTGGTGCTCACCTCGGCGGGGCAGAGCCCCGACGTCATGATGGTAAGGGTGGTCCTTCGGAAGATGAAGATCGATGCAGACAGCGAGCCCCTGCTGAAGGCCGATGCGCTGGCCGGCTGGAAGGTCCTGGTGGCTGTGGTGGGAGGCAGCTCCAAGGGCCTCGGCGCCGCCGGAATCAACAAGGACCAGGAAGTGGAGCGGGTGACCTCGCTGCTGAAGGCTGCAAAGGACCAGGGAGTGAAGGTCCTCGTCATGCATATCGGCGGAGAAGGCCGCAGAGGCACTCTTTCCGATGCCTTCATCGAGACCGCAGTGCCCTGGGGAGACAGGATCATCGTCGTGGACGGAGGCAACAAAGACGGTATCTTCGAGAAGCTGACGGAGGGGAAAAACGTGAAGATCCTCACCGCTCCCAACGTAAACGGAATAAGCGTTCCCCTCGGGGAAACCCTTTCGGAGTGGGGAATTTCCGCCAGGTAGGCGGACGGTACTCCCGCCATGGACTGGTTCTTTCCTGAAGGGTTGTATGCACTGGCGATGGTGGGGAGCTTTGTCTTTGGGGCATTTGCCCTGAAGCTCCCCATTGCCGTCGCCCTTGGAGCCGCCGCCGCAGTGGGAGCCCTTGCCGCGGGGGAGGGGTTCCCCGTCAGGCATTTCGTGGAGGGAACCTTCGGCTATCTCGATACCATTCTCATCATCGCCACGGCCATGATTTTCATGAAGTCCGTCCAGAAGACGGGTCTTCTCGAAAGCCTGGCCGCGTGGGTTATCCGCACGTTCAGAAACAGGCCCCTCCTCCTCAGCCTCGGACTTATGGTCATCATCATGGTTCCCGGCATGATCACCGGGTCCTCCACCGCAGCGGTGCTCACCACAGGCGCCCTTGTCGCCCCCGTCCTGATCAAGCTCGGCGTCCCCGCAGTGAAGACTGCGGCCGCCATCGCCATGGGGGCCATCTACGGGATGATAGCTCCTCCGGTGAACGTGCCCGCCATGATCATAGGCGGCGGCATCGACATGCCCTACGTGGGTTTCGCCCTCCCTCTTCTTGTCTGTACCGTTCCCCTGGCGATCTTTTCCTCTCTTGTGCTTGTCTATCCTCACCTGAAAAAGGGTGCCGGGGATGAAAACGCCCTCGAGGAAGAACTGCGCCGGATGGAGGCCGTCCCCCTTTCCTTCAGACTCGTTTTCCCGGTGATTCTGCTCACCGTCCTCATGACGGGAGAGCAGTTCCTTCCGGGAATCTGGCCCTCCCTCGGTATGCCGGTGAATTTTCTTCTTGCGGCCCTGTCCGCTTTTTTCACCGGAAGACGGCTGAATTTTCTCGAAGCCTCCCGGGAGGCCGTCAATGATGCCGTTCCCGTGCTCGGAATCCTGATGGGGGTGGGAATGTTCATCCAGATAATGACCCTTACCGGCGTCCAGGGGTTCATCGTGGTGTCGGTCCTCGCCCTGCCTGCCTGGCTCATGTACCTCGGCATGGCCGCATCGATTCCCCTTTTCGGAGCGGTCTCGGCTTTCGGAGCGGCATCTGTCCTCGGGGTTCCCTTTCTTCTCGCCCTGCTCGGAAAGAATGAAATCATGGTGGGTTCGGCGCTCAGCCTTCTTGCGGGCCTCGGCGACCTCATGCCCCCCACGGCCCTGGCAGGCATTTTCGCCGCCCAGGTCGTCGGCGAGGAAAATTATTTCAAGGTGCTGAAGTTCTGCATCGTACCGGCGGTGGTCACCGCCGGGTGGGCCATTGTGGTGATCCTCAACGCGAACGCCATCATGGGCCTGCTGCCTTAGGAGGAAAAGGCCATGACATATGTTTATCGAGCTATCGTCCTCTTCATTCTTCTCCTGGTAGTGAGCTGCCAGTTTCGGGAGAAGGACTTCTGGAAACAGGCCACCGCGGCACTTGTGGTCATTCCGCTGGTCCTCCGCCTGCTGATGATAAAGTAGGGAGGAAAGGAAGATGAAGCTGAAAGGATCCCCCTTCACAGCAGCGCTCCTTCTCGCCCTGGCTCTCGGCCTCTCGGCTCTCGCCGCGGTGGAGTTCCGGGCCATGTGGGCCGATGATCTCTTTGTTCCCGCCCCGGGCTTTGAGAAACATATGCTCTCGGAATGGTCCGAAGGCATCAGGGGCACACCGGCGGATACTCCCGTCTACATCCAGGAAGGAGCACAGCCCGGCGGTACCGTGCTGATCCTCGGGGGCACCCACCCCACCGAACCGGCGTCCATGATGACAGCAACCCTGTTTCTCGAACGGGCGAAAGTCACGAAGGGCCGGCTGGTCGTCATTCCCCAGGCGAATATCATGGGTTTCACCCACAACTCTCCGCAGGAAGCCCATCCCCGGAGCATCTCCTTCACCACCGCCGACGGGAGCAGGCGGACGTTCCGCTTCGGATCCCGCCTGACCAACACCGTCCTCGAATGGCCGGCCCCCGACATCTACATTCATCCTGCCTCGGGACAGCAGCTTCCCGGCAAAGAGCGGGGGAACCTCAACCGGTGCTATCCCGGCGTCCCGGACGGTTCGCTTACTGAACGCCTTGCATATGCCCTAACTGAGCTTGTCCGGAGGGAAAAGGCCGACCTTTCCGTCGACCTTCACGAGGCCTCCCCCGAATACCCGGTGGTGAACGCCATCGTGGCCCATGAACGAAGCATGGAGCTTGCCGCCATGACCGCCATGGACCTGGAAGGGAAGGGGATCCCCATCCGGCTTGAGCCTTCGCCGAAGAACCTGCGGGGGCTGACCCACCGGGAGTGGGGCGATTACACCGAAACCATGCCGATCCTCATGGAAACGGGAAACCCTGTCCAGGGAAGGCTCCGGGGAAAGACGGACGAACGGCTCGCTCTCACCGGGGTCGACAAGGCCTATGTCAAGGCGTTTGAACTGGGGAGGCTGTACATTCCCTACGACGGAAAACAAACCATGGAGTACAGGGTGGGACGACACGCCGAATCCATCCTTTCCCTCCTCGAGAACCTCGACATCCTGTTCGAGGAGAGGGGGGTCTCCGTCGAAGGAATTCCCCGTCTCGCCGATCTCGAGGAAAAGGGTGTGGGATTTTTCCTGGCCTCTGCAAAACAGTAAAGATTTTTCCGGTATAATGGAAGGTGAGGTGATTCCCGGAAAAATCACTGAACGGACAGGCGACAGGATTTTCCTTACGGAGAACCATGAACACACAACATTACAGGGAGGTGTTTTATGTGAGAAAAAGAATTATTGCACCGGCAGTTCTTGCGCTGTTCCTGGTGGCAGGGTCCGCCTTTGCTGCGGACGTGAAGGAAGTCTACTCGGGAAACGGCATGGTGTCCTCGGCCCATGAACTTGCGTCGAAGGCCGGCGTGGAGATTCTGCAGAAGGGCGGTAACGCCATCGATGCGGCCATCGCCACAATGCTCGCCCTCAACGTGGTGGAGCCCAATGCCTCCGGCATCGGCGGCGGCGGATTTTCCACCATCCGGTTCGCCAAGACCGGCGAGGTGGTGGAGCTGGACTACCGTGAAGTGGCTCCCCTGTCCGCAACGAAGGACATGTACGCTTCCGAGGCTTCGAAAAAAGCCAAGGAATCGGTCCTCGGCGGCAAGGCGGTCGGCGTACCCGGCATCGTGAAGGGTATCTTCACCGCCCTTGACACGTACGGCACCATGTCCTTCGCCGAAGTGGCCGCTCCGGCAATCCGGCTGGCAGAGGAGGGCTTCGAGGTTCATCCCATGCAGACTCAGATTATCACCGATGAATTCGAGAAGCTGAGCAAATACAGCCCGGACAGCGTATTCCTTCCCGGCGGTCTTCCGGCGGAGACCGGCTCCATCCTGAAGCAACCTGAACTTGCCAAGGCCTTCAGGCTTCTGGCAAGCGACGGGCCGGACGCCTTCTACAACGGCCCTATCGGTGAAGCCCTTGTGGCGGCAGTGAACCGGACCGGCGGCGCAATGTCCATGGAAGACCTGAAGAACTACAAGGTCATCGTCCAGAAACCCGTTCACGGCACTTACCGGGGCTACTCCATCTATTCCACTCCCCCGGCATCCAGCGGCGGCACCCACATCGTCCAGCTCCTCAACATCATGGAGAACTTCCCCGTGAAGGCCATGAAGCACAATTCCCCGGACTACCTTCACCATCTCGCCGAGGCCATGAAGATGGTCTTCGCCGACCGGCAGAAGTACATGGCCGACACGGCCTTCGCCAATGTTCCCCTTGCGGGCCTTGTGAGCAAGGAATACGCGAAGGAGCTCGCGGGGAAAATCCGCCGGTATGAGGTCCTGAAAGACGTTCCCGCCGGCGACCCCTGGCCCTACAACGACGCGGTGAAGAAAGCCTATCTCGGCGGCGGCGGAAACCAGCACATTTCCACCAGCTCCTTCTCCGTAGTGGATGCCGAGGGCAACATCGTGGCCTCCACGAACACGGTGAACTACTTTTTCGGATCCGGCGTGGTCGTTCCCGAGTTCGGTTTCGTCCTGAACAACGAAATGGACGACTTCTCCCAGGATCCCAACAGCGTCAACGCTCCCGAACCCGGGAAAAGACCCCTTTCTTCCATGTCTCCCACCATCGTTCTCGATCCTCAGGGGCGTCCCTTCATGACCATCGGGGCGGCCGGGGCCATGCGCATCATCACAGCGGTGAGCCAGATCGTCATGAATGTGGTTGACTTCGGCATGTCCATGGACCAGGCCATCGAACAGCCCCGGATCTTCAACCCCGCGGGCGGAGGCAAGGCGGGCAAGCTCCTCATAGAGGAAGGCATCGACACCTCCACTGCCGACTACCTGAAGCTCAGGGGCCATGATCTTGAGATCCGCCCCTTCGGCGGCTACTTCGGCACGGCCCAGGGCATCATGTTCGACCATACAAAGAACAGGATGAACGGAGGTGCCGACAGCAGGCGTCTCGGCGTTCCGGTGGGCTACTAAGATACGCCGCCAAAAACCGGTATCAGGACGGCGAGAAGAGAAGCGGGGATGCTGCAACGGCCCCGCTTCTCTTCTTTTTGAAAGCTCTGGTACAATGGGCGGAGGAGGAGGGGGTTCCATGAACAGTAAACAGCTTGCGTCCATGATCGACCATACCCTGCTGAAACCTGAAGCCGGGGTTGAGGATATAAGGCGTCTCTGTGCGGAGGCCAGGGAATACGGTTTTGCCTCGGTGTGCGTCAACGGATCGTTCGTGGAAACGGCCGTCCGCGAGACGAAGGGCTCCGGGGTGAAGGTCTGCACGGTGATCGGCTTCCCCCTGGGCGCCTGCTCGAGCGAAACGAAGGCCTTCGAGGCCCGGGAGGCGGTCGCCCGGGGAGCGGAGGAGCTCGACATGGTCGTCGCCGTGGGGCGCCTCCGTACCGGAGATGAAGATTATGTCCGGGAGGACATCAGGAAGGTGGTGGATGCCGCCGGGAAAGGCGCCGTCGTCAAGGTCATCTTGGAAACCTGTCTTCTGGACGATGAAAAGAAGATTCTTGGATGCCGGCCGGCCGAGGAGGGGGGAGCCCGCTTCGTGAAAACGTCCACTGGTTTTTCCTCCGGAGGGGCGACCGCGGAGGACGTGGCACTGATGCGCCGCACCGTGGGAGACCGCCTCGGCGTCAAGGCGGCGGGAGGGATTCGCACGCGGCATGATGCCGAGACCATGATCGCAGCGGGGGCGAACCGCATAGGCGCCTCGGCGTCGTCGGCCATCTGTTCGGAAGCCCGCTCCTGAGTGCCTGCCTTCGATCCATGACTTTCAGCAGCGCGGCTGACCGTGTACCTCTTCGGATTCTCGTCACGGGGAGCAGGGGAAAAAGCTCCCTGGTCCGTCTGTTGACGGCTGCCCTCGAGGGGGCAGGAGTCCACGCGGCCGGAAGGATCACCGGTGTGCTCCCCCGGGAGATATTTGACGGGAAAGAGACGCTTATTCTCCGATCCGGCCCCGGCAGCGTGGACGAAATGCGGTGGTGGCTCCGCTCCCTGCCCGGGAAAACGAAAGGGGCTGTCCTCGAAAACAGCGCCGTAGATCCCGAGTTGCAGGGGCTCGCCTGGCACTGGATGAAGCCCTCCTGCACCGTTTTGACCAATGTCCGTCCGGATCACGAAGAAGTCTGGGGTCACGGTGAGGAGCCGGCTGCGGCGGCCCTCTGCGGGGGAATAGGCGGGGGGGCTGTGATCCTTCCCCGTTCCGTTGCGTCTGTCCCTGCAGTATCCCGCATTCTCGGAATGAAGGGGTGTGAGCTTGTGCCCTGTCCCGACGGCACCGGATTCAGGGAAACCCATCTTTCCCTCGTATCCGGGGTCTGCTCTTTTCTGGGGCTGGACGGGAAGAAGGCTCTGGCGGCCGCCCGGGAAGTGGCGCCCGATACTGCCGATTTCCGTTTCTTCCGCGAAGGGAAGGGCATTTTGGCTTCAGCCTTTTCCGCCAACGAGCCCGAATCCACGGAAAGCCTGTTCCAGTCGACAGGATGGGGGAGAAAGGAGACCGCGGTGCTCTACAACTCGAGAAAGGACCGCATCGCCCGGCTGCGTTCCTTCCTGCCCTGGCTGTCGGGCCATTCCTGGAAGAGCGTGGCCGTCACGGGAAGCCGCCCTCTTTTTCTGCCTCCCGGCGCCGCATTTCTTCCCCTTCGAGATTCTGCGGAGCTGGAGGCTTTCATAGCTTCGGAAGGAAAGGTCTTCGGATGCGGGAATGTGGCCGGCGTGCCTCTGGAATACCTGCTCGGGCGGGAAGAACGGATTGACGGGGAGGAAACGACCGATGATTGACGGCGATGTGCTCCTGGTCGCTCTCGGCATCGCTCTGGGACTGTACCTGTTTCACCGGACAGGCTATTCCCCCGGGGGCATCATCACCCCCGGCTTCATGGCCATGGAACTGGCCTCCCCGGGGCGGATCGTTGCCGCTTTCGGCTGTGCCCTGGCCGTGGCCGCCCTCCTTTCTCTTCTTGTCAGGGGGACCGGCTTGTACGGCCGCCGGAGGACCGGCGCCGCCATGCTCCTCGCCCTCGGCCTGAAAGTGATGTTGGGCGACCTGTTTCCTGCCGCGCCGGCCTGGATCGGGTGGGTCATCCCGGGGCTCATCGGCGCCGACATGCAGCGCCAGGGGATCGTGCCCACGGTGGCGGCGACCATGGCGTCGGCCTTCGCCGCCTCCCTGGGCGCCGCCTTCCTGCTTTCCCTTTCAGGTGTTTTGCCATGAAAAACTCCCTTCTTGAGGTTCAGCGCAGTTTTTTCCGGAACGCACGGCTGAGGCTTGTCTTACTCGCCGTTGTCCTCGGCGTCGCCTGGTATTTCGGGGCCGTCAGCCCCTTGTCGGGAGACGAGCTGAGGCTCTGGGAGAAAGTCCGGAACGCCCAGGAATACCTTTTCCGGTGGAGGGAGAGCCGGGGCATTGCTCCCGAAACGGGGACCGACAGAGGAAAAACGGGGTTCATCGGCGTGGAATGGAGTCCCCTCACAACAACCCTGGGTCCGCTGGAGGCGAAACGGACCGCTGCGGACCCCCTCTGGGCAGTGTATGCCCTGCGGCGCTTTCGGGCCCTGGGCATCGGGAAGAATGACAAGGTGGCGCTCTTGTCGTCGTCCTCGTTCCCGGGTCTTGTCTACTCTATTCTGGCCGCGGCGGACCACCTGGGCGCGGATGTCTTGTGGATTCATTCCCTCGGAGCCTCCACCTGGGGAGCCAACCATCCCTCCCTTCCGTGGCCCGTGATGGCATCGGTCCTCCGGCAGGGAGGATTCCTCTCCCGGAAGCCTGACTGGTACACCCTCGGCGGACGGGGGGAGATGGGGGGCGACCTTCCGGAGGAGGGACGGAAAATCCTGGAGGACGCCGCTGCCCGTGAAAATGTTCCCTTTCTGAAGGCTTCCTCCCTTGCCGGAATGATTGATGCAAAGACCGCCCTGGTGACCGCTTTTGCGCCCCGCCTTGCGGTGAACGTCGGCGGAGGAGCGGCGGCCTTTGCCGGAAACGATTCGGATTTCCTCCGGGGGGGGCTTTTTCCTCCCCCGCCGGAAGGAGCGGTCCTTCCCGGGGAGGGTGTTCTGCAGCGCCTCCTGGAGGAGGGTATTCCCGTGCTCCACTTCCTGAATATGAAGGAAATGGCCTCTGAAGCGGGGATTCCCTATGACGGAGTCCCGGCTCCCCGGTTCGTCTCCCTCAGAAGCGGCGCCGTGTCGGCGGCCGGCGTGGCCTTTTTCTTTCTCTTCCTGCTTTTCCACAGGCGGTGGGACCGATGGAGACCGTGAACGGCACCCACCCGGCGAGGCAGCTCGCCGCCGCCCTGTTCTTCCTCCTGTTCTGGACCGCGGCTCAGCGGATATCATCGGCCCCCCTGCTGGCAGCCATCGCCCGCATTCCCGAGACCATGGACAGCGGCGACCTTCTCACCGCCGCTTCCTTCGTGGTGATGTTGAACGGACTTCGGGCCATTGCCCTCTACCTCGGATGGTTCCTTGCGGGAAACGGCCTTGCAGGGCTTCACCCCTCCCTCTCCTTCCTCTCCTGGCTGACCCCCGCCGCCGCCATACCCATGACATATTTCCTTCCTCCCGTCCTTGGCGAGGGGATTCAGCTCCATTTCGGCATCCCCGCCGTTCTCAGCGTGACCAGCGTTCTCGTGCTCCGGTACCTCACCAGGAACATTTCCGACTGGGTCTACAAGTCCATAGCTCTTGCCCTTTTCGTCTTTTCGTTCCAGTGGCTCGATATCATCCCTTCCCTTACGGCATGGGGCGCCGGCTGGGGGGAACTCTCCTCGTCGGTGAAGACCGCCGCCGGGATTCTCGAAAGGGAGGGGCTTCTCAACTGGTCGGGGGGCGCCGTCTTCACCGGGCTTTTTCTCTCAGGGGTCCTCACCACCGAGCTCATGGTGACCTACAGCGCCAGGCTCGCCGACATGGCCCTCCTCAGGGACAGGGAGAAGAAGATGGCCCGCCTGAGGGAAGAAAGTCTCAGCAACCGGAGTCTCGTGGAAATGCAGCAGCTTGTCCATGACCTGAAACGGCCCCTCACCACCATCCTCGGTCTCGGGGACGTCATCGTCTCGGGCAGGGGGGAGGGGAACGCGGCGAGATACGGCGCCGTCATCTGTGAAGCGGCCCGGTCCATGGAGGAGATGGTCTCCGAGATACTCCGCGAGGATTTCAGGAGGCAGGTCTCCATAGGCGACCTGGTGGAGTACGTCTTTACCCAGATCAGCCCCTTCCCCTGGAGAGAGACGGTGCTGCTGGAGGCGGAGCGGCCGGTCATGGCGGAGATGGTGGAAGTGAACGTGGTGCGCATGTCCAGGGCGGTGGTGAACCTTCTCGACAACGCGCGGAAGGCAAACATGCAGGCGGGGGGCGGAAAAATCACCTTGTCCGTGTCCATGGAAGGCGACAGGGTCACCCTCGCCGTGACCGATGAAGGGCCGGGCTTCCCTCCGGACCGGACATCCGGTTCGGGGTGGAATTCCACGGGCCTCGGCCTCCAATACGTTACAATGGTGGTACGCAATCACAGGGGGACCTTCAGTTCCGAAAACCTTCCCGGGGGAGGAGCCAGGGCGGCGCTGACTCTCGGAAGGGCCGAAAAAAGAAAGGATGATCTATGATGCCGCTTCATATCGGGGCAATTGACGACGACCGGTCCATTCTCTATACTCTCGAGGCCATGGCGTCCACGGAAGGGTGGAGAATGCTCGCCACCAGCGAGCCGGAGGAGTGTCTCCGATGGGTGAAGCTCGACGAGGTGGACATCCTCCTGGTGGATTATCACATGCCTGTCATGAACGGGCTCCACATCATACGAAAAGCCCGGGAACTTTCCTCGAAGCTCGTTCTCATTGCCCTCACGGTGGAGGATGGCGGCGAACTGGCCTCGCACCTCACCCTGGCGGGAGCCGACGATTTCATCTCCAAGCCCATACGCCTCGCCGACTTCACCGCCCGCATCCGGCTTCACGAAAAGCTCTGCGCCCACAGAGAACTGCTCAACTGGGAAGAACGAAAAAAAGGCGTGAGTAAGGATACCATGCGGAAGGTGCTGGAAAAACTCAAGGAGTTCCCCTCCCCCGGGGACTGCGACGAGGTGGCTGCAGCATGCGGCCTTGCCTACGTAACCGCACACAGGTACCTCGAGTATCTTGCCGACAGGGGGCTTATCGTCAGAAGCGCCGGGGTTCAGGACGGCCGTCCCGGACGGCCGAAAACCTATTACGCCATACCGGGCCCTTCGGAGCCTGCTGAGGAAAAGAAAGAGGAGAAGGAAGAGAATGACTGACCGTACACTGCAGATTCCCCTGGGAAGAAAGACCATCCCCTGGATGCCTCCCCGGGACGTGGTGATCCCCCGTCCCCGGGGCGAACGGCCTCCTGAGGGAACTCCCGAAGACGCCCTTGCCGCTCCCTTCGACTCCCCCCGGCTGTCATCCCTGGCCTCCCGGGCCGGAAAAATCGCCATTGTCCTTCCTGACGCCACCAGGATGTGGCAGGACGTACCCCGAATGGCCCGCGCCCTCAGGAAAGAGATAGGGGATGGAACGGCCGCCGTGACGTGGATCATCGGTGCCGGGCTTCACAGGGCTCCCACGGAAGAGGAGAAGGGGCTTCTTCTCGGCGGGGCCTCCCGACCCCGAGATGCCGTCGTTTGGTCCGATCCGGAGAAGGTCGCCGACACGGGCGCGGTCACATCCCGGGGAACTCCCGTGGCGATTGCGCCGGAGGCCTTGGGGGCGGATCTGCTGGTTCTGGCCGGTGGCATAGTCTACCACGATCTCGCCGGGTTCAGCGGCGGAAGAAAGGGGCTTCTGCCCGGCATCAGCGGCAGAGCATCGGTCCGCAACAACCACGGCCTTTCCTTGAGTGGGGGGATCGAAGGCCTGGATGTGAACGTGGGCAGGCTCTCGGGAAACGCCACCGCCGAAGACATGGAGGAATACGGTAGAATCCTGGAACAGGGCAAGACTATTTTTCTGCTCAACGTCATTCCCGACGAGACGGGCAAACCCTACTGCTACACGGCGGGGAGGCTTGGCGAGGCGTGGGGGAAAGGCGTGGAAATGGCCCGGGCGCTCCAGACGCTTCACATCCCGGAGAAGGCGGCCCTCGTGGTGGTATCCAGCGGGGGATACCCATACGATATCGATCTGTACCAGGCCACCAAGGCAGTTACCGCCTCTCTCGGCGCCCTGATGCCCGGCGGGGGGCTCATCCTGTGTGCGGGTCTCGAAGACGGTCTCGGCCCGGGAAACTTCGCCGCAGATCTTCCCCTGGCGCTCTCTGATCCCGGGGTTCTTCTCCGCAGGCTGAAAGAAGACTTCACCATACCGGGCTTCATCGCCCTCAAGTTTCCCCACGACATGAAGGGACATCCGGCCGCCCTGGTGACGGAGAGGGAAGGAACCCCTTTCCCCGGGGAGACCTTCTCCTCCTTCGACTCCGCCGTGGAATGGATGCTCCCCCGGGTTCCCCCCGGTCCCATGGTGTACGTGAAGTCAGGAAACTGTATCGTCCTCAGGGCGGACAGCCAATAAAAAAAGCCCCCGGACCGAGGAACGGGCCGGGGGCTTCCGTTTCGGGGAATACTACTTGAACCACTGCTCCTTCAGCTTCGCGAGCTCTCCGCTCTTTTCGAGGTCCGCCAGGGCTGCGTTGACCGCCGTTATGAAGGCCGTCTCACCAAGGTTCATGGCGAGAGCTTTCCCTGAGCCGGTGATTTCCTGCTCGAAGGCCATCTTGATCTTCCCGGTGAAATCCTTGTGTTCCACGTAGCTCTTGGCCACGGGGGTGTCCATGAGAGTTGCGTCCACCCTCCCGAGGATGACTTCCCGGACGCAATCGTCAAACTTCTGAAAAGACTTCACCGTTACGCCGGGGATGGTCCGGGAGTAGGTCTCCTGCACCGTGCCCAGCTGGACCGCCACGGTTTTGCCCTTCATGTCGTCGAGAACCTTCATGGAGTCGTTGTCCGCCTTCACGATGAAAGCGCTGATGGAGATTTCATAGTTATCGGAGAAGGCGACCTTTTTTGCCCGCTCTTCCGTGGCGCTCATTCCGGCGGCCACGATGTCGATCTTCTTCGCGAGCAGGGAGGGGATGAGACTGTCGAACGGCATGTCCACCCACTCGAGCTTCTTGCCGATCTTCGCCGCGATGGCTTCCATGAGGTCGATGTCGAAACCCTTCAGGTTGTTCTTCTCGTCACGGAACTCGTAGGGGGGGTAAGTGCTTTCCGTTCCCACAAGAATCACGTCCTTGGCCATGACATCGGCCCATCCGCCGGTGGCCGCGAGGGCCAGGACCAGAAGCGCGAGCAGCAGTTTTTTCATGATGATCTCTCCTTTGTTATTGAACATATGTTTATATCATTCCGCACGAATGATATTCAATGTACAGTCAGAATACACGCCCTGTTTTTTTCTGTCAATACCGACTTTCCGTCCTAAATCCTGCGGATTTAGGTTCGTTTTTTTTATGTTGACGTTCCTTCCCCCGCTGGATATAATGTCCGAAACAAAGAAAGCACAGGCGATGATGCAGAATGCCCGAAGTAATGAATCTGCCGCCAGAGAGGGAAGTCCACAGGCTGAGAAGCTTCCCGGGCAGGAACGGAGGAGCGAAAGACTGCGGAGCCGGGGCTGAAACGGTTCGAATGAACCGGAAGTACGCCTCCGGGAGGCTCCCGTCACAGAGCCGAGAGCGGGGCGCTGCGGCATGCGCCCAAGCAGGGTGGTACCGCGAGTTCAACGACTCGTCCCTTCATCGGGGCGGGTCGTTTTTTATTCACCGTTTTTTTCGAACGGAAAGAGGTGCAGCCGGAGTGGGCCAGCAGAACGTGAATGACAGGGGGCATTTCCTCTTCGGAGGATGGGACGTGACGGAACTGGCGGAGCGTTTCGGGACGCCGCTGTACGTCTTGTCCGAGGAGGGGATTCGGGCCCGATGCAGGGCGGTGAGGGAATCCTTCATGGACCGGTGGGCGAATGCCTTGGCGGTGTATGCCGGGAAGGCTTTCCTTCCCCTGGCCATGTGCAGGATCATTGCCTCGGAAGGGCTGGGGCTCGACGTAGTATCGGGAGGGGAGCTCCACACGGCAAAATCCGCCGGCTTCCCCATGGAAAACGTTTTTTTCCACGGCAACAGCAAGACGGAGGAGGAACTCCGTTATGCCCTCGATGCTGGAGTGGGGCGGATCGTCGTGGACGGCGCCTCGGAGCTCGACGCCCTTGAAGAGATCGCCCGGAAAGCGGGAAAAAGGGCGGACATCCTCTTCCGGGTTACCCCGGGGGTGGACGCCCACACCCACAAATATATACTTACGGGCCACACGGGCTCCAAGTTCGGGTTTCCTCTCCTCGGGAACTCCCTCAGAACGGCGGTGCGGAGAGCCATGGACTCGGACTGCCTTTCCCTCAGGGGATTCCATTTCCACATCGGTTCCCAGATTTTCGAGAACACATCCCACGTGATGGCCGTGGGAATCGTGGTAAAGACCATTGCCGAATTTTCCCGGGACCTCGGTTTCACCACCATGGAACTCAACATGGGCGGGGGGTACGGCGTGGAATTGGACCCCGAAGGGAAGACTCCCCCCATAGCCTCCTTCACCGACGCCATGATGGAGACCCTCGCTGCGGGATGCGCCGCGGAGGGAATCCCCCTGCCTCAGGTTATCATCGAGCCGGGCCGGTGGATCGTCTCCGAGGCGGGAATTACCCTGTACACCGTGCAGACGGTGAAGACCATCGACGGAATGGTGACCTACGTCGCTGTTGACGGGGGCATGACGGACAATCCGAGGCCCGCCCTGTACGGCGCGAAGTACTGGGCCGTGGCGGCGGGCAAGATGAACAGGGAACCTACGGAGACGGTGACGGTGGCCGGGAAATGCTGCGAGTCCGGGGACGTGCTCATCGAGAGGCTGAAGGTCCCTCCCCTGGAGCGGGGCGACCTGCTCGCGGTGCTGAACACCGGGGCCTACACCTTCTCCATGGCGAGCAACTACAACCGCATTCCCCGACCGGCTGCCGTGCTGGTGAGCCCGGGGCGGGCCGACGTGATCGCGGAGAGGCAGACCTACGACGATGTGCTCCGGTGGGACAGAATTCCGAAGCATCTGGAGTGAACGGAACACCATATCTGGAGGTGGGGCCGGAAAAAAAAGAGAGTGACGGTTGGATCCCCGTCCTGACGGGCGGAAAATCGGATTGGAAACAAACGCCAAATACCAGGGAGGTTGAGAAAAGAAATGAGAAAGATCCTTATGATGGCAGCGGCAGTCTTGATCCTTGTCTTTGCGGGAGCCGCCTTCGCGGATGACGTGATCCGCATCGGCCATACCGTGTCCCTCACCGGCGGCGCTTCCATGTGGGGACAGTCCGAGGCCCGGGCACTTGACATGCTCGTGAAGAAGATCAACGGCGCCGGCGGCGTCCTCGGGAAGAAGATCGAGTTCGTCCGCTACGACAACCGGAATGACGGGGTCGAAGCGGTCAACGTGGCCCGCCGGCTCGTCTCCGACGGTGTCGTGGCCGTCATCGGCCCTGCCCAGAGCGGCAACGCCATCGCTTCAGCCCCCGTATTCGAGAGGGCGGGCATCCCCATGGTGGTCACCACCGCCACCAACCCCTACGTGACTATCGACCAGAGGTCCGGCAAGGTTCGTCCTTTCGCCTTCCGCCCCTGCTTCATTGACCCTTTCCAGGGGACGGTGGCGGCCCGGTTTGCCGTGACTGACCTCGGGGCGAAGAAGGGCGCCATTCTCTACGACGTTGGATCGGACTACGGCCAGTGGCTCGCGAAGTACTTCGAGGAGGCCTTCGTGGAGAAGGGCGGCACCATCGTGGCGAAGGAGGCCTTCAGGACCGACGAGCTCGACTACAGGGCCCAGCTCGGCAAGATGAAGGATCTCGCCCCTGACGTCATCTTCATCCCCACCAGCCAGAAGGAAGCCGCCATGGCCGCCAAGCAGGCCAGGGACCTCGGCATCGGCGCCGTACTCCTCGGAACGGACAACTGGGGCAGCCCGGATCTCATCGAGCTTGGCGGCAGCGCCATCGACGGCGGGTATTTCGTGAACCTCGCGGATCTGGCCGACCCCGATATCCAGGATTTCGTGGCCGAGTACAAGGCCGCTTTCGGCGAGGAGCCTGTGCTTCCGAACCCCGTCATGGCCCAGGACGCCCTCATCATGATCGTGGAAGGCCTGAAGAAGGCCGGGACCACCGACGGCGCCAAGCTCGCCGACGCCCTCGCCAACCTGAAGGACATCAAGGTTACCAGCGGCCCCCTCACCATCAACCCCGAGGATCACAACCCCCTCGACAAGCCTGCGGTGATCCAGCAGGTGGACGTGGCCAACAAGACCTTCAAGTTCGTGAAAAAGTATTTCTCCGTCGAATAGTCGCGGCTGTGTGTTACCGGGGGCGCCCTTCGCCCGGGTGCTCCCCCGGTTTTTTTGAAAAAATCCGTCCGGAACCGGGATAACCGGAGGAGAGGCGACCTTTCCCAATACGCTCAAAGGATGTGTGGGCCGGATTGTTCCTTCAGACTCTGATAACGGGCCTCTCCATAGGAGGCATCTACGCGCTGATGGCGGTGGGGTATTCCCTCGTCTTCAGCGTGCTCAACTTCAGCAACTTCGCCCACGGAGCGGTCATAATGCTCGGCGCCTACGTGGGGCTTGCCCTGGCGACGAAGTTCAGCCTGGGATTCGGCCTCGTTCTCGCGGGAAGCATCGCGGGTGCGGGGATCATTGCCGTTCTCAACGAGCGGCTCGCCTATTCGAGCCTCCGCAGGCGGAAGGCTCCCTCCCTGTACCTCATGATCAGTGCCATGGGGTGCGCCGTATTCCTCGAAAACCTGGTTTATGCCACCATCGGCTCCAGGTTTTATGCCTTTCCCGAGTTCTTCGGACGGCAGGTGATCTCCATCGGCAGAAGCAGTGTCAGCCTTCTCGACGTAGGTGCCTTCCTTTTCGCCCTTGCGGCCATCCTGGGACTTCATCTTTTCATTACCCGCACCCGCACAGGAATTGCTATCCGTGCAGGTGTATCGGACATGACCATGTGCTCCCTCATGGGAGTTGACCTGGACAGGCTCATCTCCATCGTCTTCCTTCTCGCCGGCGGATTCGCCGGCGTGGCCGGAGTCTTCCTGGGCATAAAATACCTCGTCTACCCCACCATGGGATGGGTCACCAACAAGGCCTACATTGCCGCCGTCATCGGCGGCCTGGGAAGCCTTCCCGGGGCCCTCGCCGGGGGACTGGTCCTCGGCGTCGTGGAGACCTTCGTCTCTTCCTATGTGTCGAGCGTGATGCGGGACGTGTTCAGCTTTACGCTCCTGATAGCCTTCCTCGTCTGGAGGCCGAACGGACTTCTCGGACAGGACAGCGAGGAAAAGGTGTAGCCATGGACTATATTCTCTCCATCGTCATTCTCGCGTGCATCAACATGATCGCCGTGCTCGGTCTCTCCATCTTCACAGGGTTCACGGGGCTCTTCTCCCTGGGGCACGCGGCCTTCGTGGCCGTCGGCGCTTACACTTCGGCGATCCTCACCTACTACTATTACGTTCCCTTCTATCTCGCCCTGGCGGCTGGGGGTGTAGCCGCCGGCCTCGTCAGCCTGGTCATCGGCGTGCCCACCCTTCGGGCGAAGCTCAGGAGCGACTACTTCGCCATCGCCATCCTCGGCTTCGGCGAAGCCCTGCGGGTCATCCTCGAAAATCTCGAGATCACCAACGGCGCGAGGGGGCTTCCGGGCATCGACGGTTTCACAACCCTCCCCGTGGTGCTGGTCTGCCTCGCGGGGGGCGTGCTCGTGGCGCGGAACTTCCTCCGTTCCCGCTGGGGGGCAGCCTGCATCGCCATCCGGGAGGATCCCGTGGCCGCCGAAATGGCGGGGGTGCGGCTTTTCCGCACCAGGCTCCTTTCCCTTGCGGTGAGCGCCGTGTACTGCGGCCTTTCGGGAGGTTTGCTGGCCCATTTCCTCTCCTTCATCCAGCCCGTCATGTTCACCCTGGTCCAGTCCACCCAGCTGCTGGCGGCGGTCATCGCCGGAGGCATGGGCAGCATCTCCGGGCCCCTCATCGCCTCATTCGTCTTCATAGCCCTTCCCGAAGCCCTCAGGGTGGCCCAGATGTGGCGCCTGGTGGCCTACGGGCTTCTTCTCGTACTCATCATGGTCTACCGGCCCCAGGGGCTCATGGGATACTCCGAGATTTCCGCTTTCTTCCGGAAAAACGGGAACCCTGAAGGAAGGTCCCGGTCATGACGGCGGTCGGGAGGCTTCTCCTCGAGGTGAAGGGACTCACGAAAACCTTCGGGGGCATCCGGGCGGTGGACCGGTTCTCCTTCGGGGTCCGGGAGGGTTCCATCACGGGAATCATCGGCCCCAACGGTGCGGGGAAGACTACGGTGTTCAACCTTGTCACGGGTATCTACCGCCCCACGGAAGGCTCCATCCTCTTCGAAGGGGAGGAGATGGGAGGGCTCCGTCCCGATGCAATCGTCAGAAAGGGCATCGCCAGGACGTTCCAGAACATCCGCCTCTTCAACAGGCGAACCTGCCTTGAGAATGTTCTTACCCCCCTTCTCCAGCGGGAAAAATTCAGTTTCGCCGGTGCGCTGCTTGGGACCCCGGGAACCCGCCGCAGAGAAAGGGCGCTCCACGACAGGGGCATGGACCTCCTGGCGTCCCTGGGGCTCGAACGGTACGCGGGCCGGCAGGCGAACACCCTGCCCTACGGGCTGCAGCGAAAGCTGGAGATCGCCCGGGCCCTTGCCACAGATCCGAAACTCCTCCTTCTCGACGAACCCGCTGCGGGAATGAACCCCGAGGAGACCCGAAGTCTCGCCGCCCTTGTCTCCGAGGTCCGGGACAGCTTCAGCGTGACCATCCTGCTCATTGAGCACCACATGGACCTGGTGATGAACATCTGCTCGCCCATAGTGGTAATGAACTTCGGCGCCCTCCTCGCCGCGGGAACGCCGGACGAAGTCCGGGCGAACCCCGCCGTGGTGGCCGCGTACCTCGGGAAAGGAACGAAGAACAATGACCGTACTGCGGGTTGACGGCCTCCATGTCCATTACGGCACCATCCATGCCGTTCAGGGAATTTCCTTCTCCCTCGAGGAGCGGGAGATCGTGTCCATTGTCGGCTCCAACGGGGCCGGAAAATCCACCGTCATGTGGACCCTTGCTGGGGTGGCGGAACGGTCCGGGGGCGCCGTGGAGCTTTTCGGCAAGCCTCTTCCGGCGAAGCCCCACGAGGTGGTGGCCCGGGGCCTCGCCCTCGTCCCGGAGAGGCGCCGTCTCTTCTCGGCCCTCACCGTGGAGGAGAATCTGATCATGGGAGCGTACAGGAGAAAAAAGGACGATGGGCTCTCAGAGGATTTCGAGCGCTGTTTCCGCCTCTTCCCCATACTGAAGCAGCGGCTGAAACAGCGGTCCGGCACCCTTTCCGGGGGGGAGCAGCAGATGTTGGCCATATCCAGGGCTCTCATGGGAAGCCCCAGGATTCTGCTTCTTGACGAGCCCTCCCTCGGCCTGGCGCCCATCTTGGTGGATACCCTCATGGAGACCATTCTCCAGATCCGGGACGCGGGAATGACCGTGCTGCTCGTGGAGCAGAACGCCACCCGGGCGCTGGAGATCAGCGACAGGGGATACATCCTCGAGGCGGGGCGGTTCGTCAAGAGCGGCAGCGGACCTGATCTCGCGCGGGATCCCGAGATCATCAAGGCCTACCTCGGGGGATGAACGAAAAGCGCCGCCGGAGATCAGTCCCGGCGGCGCTTTTCCCCTGGAATCCTCCGGTCCCTTCCCGAAAAGATCCGAAAATTTTCCCCATCCCCTTATTTTGTCCGGAACTTCGTCGGAAGCTCTTCGAAGAGGCGGACCTCTCTTTCCGAACAGCCCCAGGTCCGTGCTCTTTCCTCGGGTGAAGACGGTGACGCCTGTTCGTCTATGTCCCGTTCCCCCGGAAAGTCCCAGGCGATGCGGATGGGATCCAGGGGAAGGGAGGAGAGGATGTCGGCCCACCGGTCTCCTTGATGATGGCGGTCCCCAGATCCCGGTGGGGCCTTCATGGCCGCTTCCTGGCCGATGGTGGGAAGGCCCCCCGTTGACGTCGAGTACCCTTGCCCCGGCTGCCAGGTAGGACCCATGGATGGGTTCCGCGATTTCCGGACTGCCGAGGTCCATTTCCTCCGGAAGGGGGGGATTCCAGCCCTTTACCGCGAGAAGCGTTCCCATGCTTTCATCGAGGACCGGGATTCTTTTCCCGGTGTCGATATACCGGAAGCAGTTCTCTGGGGTTCATGATGCTTCCTCCTTCAGACCCGTGCAAATACATAAATATAGCGGAAAACGGCGGTTGTAACATGGAGTAAAATTTGGTAGCGTAAATAAAACTGTGAGCAGGAGTAATTTATCATCATCCGGGGGAGATAACCGTGATTCCATTTACGAAAATGCAGGGCAACGGCAACGATTTCATTGTTCTTGACAATATGTCGGGACAGTATCCGGCGGCATTTCTTTCAACGGCGGCCGTTTCGTACTGCAGAAGGCGCCAGTCCCTCGGGGCTGACGGCGTGCTTGTCGCGGAAACCTCCCGGGAGGCTGACTTCACCATGCGCCTTTTCAATGCCGACGGCAGTGAAGGAGAAATGTGCGGGAACGGCGCCCGGTGCATCGCCAGGTATGCCTTCGAAAAGAGCATCGCCGGCAGGAGACAGCGTTTTTCCACCCTTGCGGGAATTATGGAGGCAACGGTGGATTCTCCCTTCGTCGATCTCCGGATGGGAACCGTCTCCCTGAAAGGAGGGTGGTTCAACCGGTCTCTCACTGTGGACGGAGAAACTTTTCCGGCCTCCTTTCTCCGGGTGGGCGTTCCCCATGCCGTTCTGTTCTGCGAAACGGAACCGTCCCGGGAGCGCATGGTTCATGTGGGGAGAGCGCTCCGCCACGACAGGAACCTCTTCCCCGACGGCGCGAACGTGAATTTTGTCTTCGGGGGCCGTGAGGCGACCATACGGTCCGTGACCTACGAACGGGGGGTGGAGGACCTCACAGATTCCTGCGGCACCGGCTCCACTGCGTCCGCGATCTGCTGGCTTCTCCTGAACGGCCGCCCATCCCTTCCCTGCACGGTTTTGGACGTGATCAACCCCGGCGGGGTGAACACGGTGACCCTCTCCTTCGGGCAGGACGGAATGACCGTGGAAGCGTCCCTGAAAGGGCGGACCGTCATCGTGGCCGAAGGCTTTCTAATGGAGGAGCCGTAATAGGTCAGTGTTATAATCGGAATCAGAATGAAAAATATCGTGCGAAGGAATTCCGCACTCGGTAGCCCTTTCGGGCGGGAGAAAAGGAGGTCCTGATACAATGGGAAAGAAAAAGATGATAGGTCTGTTTCTGGTGGTCGGCCTGGCGGGCGTGGTACTCATAGGGGCCGGCGTGGATTTTGCCGGGGATCTCGTGGTCCGGGAAACGACCAAGGCAGTGAAGGAAACGCTCGGCGCCGATCTGATCGTGGACGGAATATCCGGCAACCCCATAAAGGGCTTCACCACCGGGAAGATCACTCTTGTGAAGGAAGGCAAACCGCTCTTTTCCGCCGATTTTCTCGAGGTAAAGCTCAACCTGATGTCCCTTCTCTCGAAGTCTCCGAAGCTGAGAGTGGTCTCGGTGGGTGGAGTAACCGCTGATGCCGACGCCCTGGCGGAGCAGATCTCCCGGCTCAGCTTCGAGAGTGGGAGTGGAGGGGAGATTCCGGTGGAGACGGTCCGCCTCGTTGACAGCACCATAACATCGAAATGGGCGAAGGCGGACATCACAAGCATCGGTCTCTCGTTTTCAGGCAAGGATATCGACGCTGATCTCGACCTTGCCGTCAACGGTGTTGCTGTCAGGGGAAAGACGGCCGTTCTGCTGGACGGAAACATCGTGGACGTGAAATCCATGGCGCTGAACGTGGGAAAAGGCTCGGTGTCCGCCTCGGGAAGAGTGTCTCCCAGCCTTGCCGTGAGCGGTACCCTGAAGGAACTGGACCTGAAGGAACTCGTCGCCTTCTGGCCAGTGGTTCCCGCCGATGGTTTCGACGGAAAGGTATCCCTCAACTTCCGGGGGGACGGTGAGTGGAATGCGCCGTCTTTTGCAGGTGATGTCAATTACAGCGGAAAATCCGTTCTGGGCTATCCCGTGGACAGCGTCCGGGCCAAGTGGGCTCTCGGAGCGGACAAACTTTCCGTCACGGATCTTGAAGCCGGCGTCCTCGCCATGCCCCTTTCAGGAAGCATGAGCCTCGGCTTTGCTCCCGGCAAGCCCCCGGTGCTTGACCTTGACCTCGCCGGGACGTCAATCAAGGTTGCGGAACTGAAGAAGCTCTATCCTGACATTGGCGACGTTTCCGGTGAAATCGACAAGTTTACGTTGAAGCTCTCCGGTGCCGCAGATGCCCTGGACGGTACGGTTGAGTTCAGCGCGCCAGTCCTGGGCGCCTTCGGCTACAGCGTTACCAATTCGGCCGCCCAGGTGAAGATCAACCCCAAGGTGCTGACGGTGAGCGCAAAGAGCAACTTCGAAGGGGCACCCATCACCGCCCAGGGAACGATTACCGACTACATGACCTCCCCGAAGCTGAATCTCACGGGCAATCTCCGGTCCTTCAACCTCGCGAAGGCAGCGGCCCTGGTTCCTGAACTGAAGGATCCGGCCCTCGCCGGAACGGTGAATGCCGATGTGACCGTCAAGGGCACCGCGGCCGTTCCCGAGATCTCCGGAAAGGCCTGGAGCAACAAGCTCACCGCCATGAAAGAGACAGTGGAGGCGCCGTCGGTTTCCTTCGCCCTCAAGGGTAAAACAGTGAACATTATCGGCGCGTCGGCCAAGTGGAGAGGTTCCTCCCTTTCAGGCTCCGGAACGATCGCAGCAGACGGGAAACTGAACCTCAAGGCGACCCTGGAGAATCTCCAGCCCGGCGCGATAGCTGCCTTCTATCCCGATATCGCCCGGTACAAGATCAAGGGTGCCGTCACGGCGGGAGCAACGGTGACGGGAACAACGTCAACCCCGAAGATCGACCTCTCCCTTACCTCCGGATTGCTGGGGCTTCTCGACATGGCCACCTTCAAGAACCTGAAGGTAGCCACCACCCTTGCGGGAGACCTGAAGGCCATCGAAAAGGCTGATCTTGACCTCGACATAGGGGCGGGAAGTGCCGCCGTCCAGGGGATCACCTTCTCCGATCTCGCAGTGAAGCTGAGGAAAACCGGGCAGAAGATCAATATTTCCTCCGCCTCGGTGAAAAGCGGTAAGGGAACCATTACAGGTTCCGGAAGCGCCACCCTCGGGGCGAAGCAGGGCGAGGATGGAACCCTCGATCTTGCCGCGAAGATCTCCGGGGCAGATCTCGGCTTCATCGCGGGCGCCGGAGGGCTCGACTTCCCCCTCGGAGGAGTGGTGGACGGCACTGTCACGGTCAAGGGCCCCTTTTCCAATCCGGCCGTGACGGTCAAGGCATCCTCGCCGAAGGTCACTCTGTCGGGAATGGCTGCCACCGACGTCGCCCTGGGGCTCAGCGGCAATACGAAAGAAATGAAGATAGAGGAATTCAGTTCGAAGTTCGGGGGAGGCACTCTCGGAGCGACGGGAAACGTCAAGCTTGGAGCGGCCCCTGACATAACCGTTGACATTTCGGGAAAGGATCTTGATCTTGCGGTCCTCACTTCAGGGATGCCCGACGCCAAGGAATTCCGCATCGGGGGCAGGGTGAATGCCACCTTCAAGGGCCGGTTCGCGGGAGCTTCCGGTAAGGGGGAAGGGGCCGTGACGTCCCAGTCCCTGACGGTCATGGGCCTCAAGGCCACGGCGCTGAACTATCCCCTGGTCCTGGAGGGGAACACCCTGTCCGGGAAAGGCGCCGGCGCTTCGTTCTACGGAGGGAAGGCCTCCGGAAACGGCTCTCTCGATATATCGACCATGAAGTTCTCCCACAGCGTCGAACTCAGCGGCGTGGACGTCAACGGGGTTCTCCAGGACTTCACCGGAGGGCTCGGCGGGAAAATCACCGGTCTTGCCCAGGGCTCGGCCAACGTCTCCGGAACCCTGGCCCCGAAGTTTGCCTTTTCGGGCAAGGGAAGTGCAAAGATCGGCGAGGGTGCGGTCTCCGGGTTCAAGGTCCTGGATATCGTGACGAAGCTCCACGGCATCAGCGGCATCAGGTACACCGAGGTCACCGCTCCCTTCCGCCTCGAGACGGGGCGCATCATTTTTGAAAAGGGAACGAAGGCGACGGCGCCCCAGAACGATCCTCTCTACCGGTTCCTGACCGCCGAAGGGCCCGTCGGCCCCAAGGGAGCCCTCAAGCTCCAGGTTGCCGGGAACGTGAACATCCAGATCATCAACGCTCTTGCCGGCGGAACCCTTGGCGGCCTGACGGCCGGGTCCCTGGAGGACGCGTTGAGGGGTGTTCTCGGAGGAGCCCGGAAGGGAATGGAAAAGGCGGATTTCCGGGATATCTCCTTCTCCGTTGGAGGGACCGTGGAGAAGCCTTCCGTATCAAACCTGAATGTGGCTCCTGGCGCCCAGCAGCCGGCTGCGACCCAGCTGCAGAACCCCGCAGAACAGCCCCAGGCGCCGAAAACGCCCCAGCAGGCCATTATCGATCAGATCATGAATCCCGCCCCTGCACCGGCCCCTGCGAGCCCGACAGAGGAGCCAAAAAAACCTGCGGACATCATCAAGGAGAAACTTCTCGAATCCATCTTCAACAAAAAGTAGTACGGAAAGCAGTGAACAGACAAGGGGAGGCCGAAAAGCCTCCCCTTTATGATTCTTTTTTTCCCCGCCGTCAGCTGAAGCTTGACCAGTCAAAGCCTTCCTTGGGGTTATCGATGGACCTCCGGAGCTGCATCATCGGCATGCCCACCACGATGACGCCCGATCCCGGGTCCACGGTGTACCGTTCCCGGTCATGTTCCTCGTCGTACCCCATGACCGTGTTCGGTGGGATGATGTTATGGCTGTCGATGATCACCCGCCGCAGCCTGCAGTTCTCGCCTACCACGACTCCTTCGCCGATGATGGATTCCTCCACCGAGGAGCCGGGCATGATGACGCAGTTCCGGGAAAGAACCGACGATTCCACGGTGGCCCCGAGCACCCTGCTGCCTTCCGCCGAGAGGGTGCTCTGCACGCTGCAGGCGTAGCCCTTCACGGGGCAGACATAGGACGGGGGATCGGCATAGGAGACGGTCCGTATGGCCCATTGGGGGTTGTAGAAGGTCATCTCCGAGTCGTACTTCAGCAGGTCCATGTGGGCCTCCCAGTAGGTCCGAATGGTTCCCACGTCCTTCCAGTAGGGCTTGTCCTCCCTCCAGAAGGAGGATGTTTCCTTTCCGGGAAGGACATTGGTGGAGAAGTCGTACGCAAAGACCCTGGATGTCCCGACGAGCTTCGGGATGATGTCCCTTCCGAAATCGTGGCTCGTGGGCAGCTTGGAGTCCTCGATGATGGATTCTTCCAGGATCTCCCGCTCGAAGATGTAATTGCCCATGGAAACGTAGGTGAAACCCGGGGTTCCCGGAATCTCCGGCGGGTTCTCCGGCTTTTCCAGGAACCCGACGATCCGCCCGGTCTCGTCCGTGTCGATGCATCCGAAGGCTGATGCTTCCGAGGTTGGAACCACGTTGGCCGCCACGGTGATGTCTGCGCCCTTGTTGATGTGGTAGGCCAGCATCTGGTCAACGTCCATTTTGTAAACGTGGTCCGCCGCGAAGATGGCCACCCGATCGGCGTCGTAGAGGGTCACCAGATGAAGGTTCTGGTAGACCGCGTCCGCCGTTCCCTGGAACCAGTGCTCTCCTCTCCACATCTGGGCGGGAACGAGAGTGATGAAGAAATCACGGCCCCGGAGGGCACCGCCGAACTGCCACCCCCGCTCGATGTGCTCGTTCAAGGAATGGCTTTTGAACTGGACAAGAACATAAATGGAAAAAATGCCGCTGTTGACCAGGTTGGAAAGCGCAAAATCAATGATCCTGTATTTCGCCGCGAAGTGGACCGCAGGTTTCGCCCTGTATTTAGTCAGAGGCATGAGCCGTTCGCCTTTGCCTCCCGCCAGGACGATGCCCAGGGTGCGGCCGTACTTGCCTACCTGCATGGAGCATACCCCCTTCGACTGTTGTTGGATTCTCGGTTCGGAGATTCTTTTTTCTTCCGCGCCGGGCGGTCGTCACGAAAGAAGAGATTCGTACAGTTTACGGTAGAGGGGAGCGGAGCGGCTCCAGGAAAAGTCGGCGTTCATTCCCCTCAGAACGAGCTTTTTCATCGTCCCGTCGTCCCGGTATACTTCGAGGGCTCTGGAGAGAGCCGCCAGGAGGTCAAGAGGGGTGTACCCGGAGAAGAGGAAGCCGTTCCCCTCCGGAGTGCCGTGATCGAAAACGGTGTCCCGGAGGCCGCCCACGGCCCGGACGATTGGTACCGTGCCGTACCGGAGGGAAATGAGCTGGGACAGGCCGCAGGGTTCAAAACGGGACGGCATGAGGAAAAAGTCCCCTCCCCCGTAGGCAAGGTGGGCAAGGGTTTCATCATAGCCTCTGAAGACGAATAGCGAATCGGGGAAACGGGCGGCCGCGTTCTCGGCCGCTTCTTCATATTCGGTCTGCCCCGAGCCGACGAGAAACAGGCGGCAGTCCATTCCGGCAAGCTTTTCGAGGGCTGGCAGAAGGATGGGAAAGCCCTTCTGTTCCACCATTCTTCCAACGAAAACGACCAAGGGCCGTCCATCGTCCTCCCAACCCGCTCTTTCAAGCAGTTTTCTTTTGCAGACGGCTTTTCCCGACAGATCGGCGGGAGAATACCGTTCCGGAAGAAGAGGGTCCGTCCGGGGGTCCCAGTAGCGGTCGTCAAGACCGTTCAGTATTCCGGTGACCTTGCCGGAAAGACTCTTCAAGAGCCCTCCCAGTCCTTCTCCGCCGGCTTCGGTCTGTATTTCCTTCGCATAGCCGGGGCTTACCGTGGTGACGGCATCGCATGCGACCAGGGCGCCTTTCATCAGGTTCGCCATGCCGAAATATTCCATTCCTTCCACCCGGGCTGCTTCATCCCGTATGCCCCAGTCGCCGAGGGATTCAAGGGGAAGAATCCCCTGGTGGGCCAGATTGTGGATGGTGAAGACCGTTTTGTAGGCACCCCCGGAGGCTCCGAAATGGACATGCCACCTCAGTGCCGCCGGAAGAGGCGCTGTTCCCCAGTCGTGGCAGTGGATTATGTCCGGTTTCCACAATGCCGCTGAGGGAAGGTCCAGGGCGGCGAGGGAGAGAAAAAGGAAGGGGACGACCGTTTCGGGAGTAAGATTCGCCGGATAGACGGATTTTCCGAAGAGCGACGGCTCTTCCAACAGGTATGCCACCATGCCGGGACCGGAGCATTTCCAGACCGTTCCCCGGTAAATCTTCCAGCGAATGACGGCCTCGACCTTCCGGGAGATCTTCGTAAGGGTGAAGCCCTGTTCTCTCGCCCTGTCGAGCGTTCCCTCCCAGGCCGGGGTGAGCAGTCTGCAGTCAGTCCCGCTCTCCCGCAGTGCCGCCGGAAGAGACCCGGCCACGTCGCCGAGCCCTCCCACCTTGCTGAAGGGCACCGCTTCGGGACTGACGTGAAGAATCTTCGGCCTTCCGCTTCCCTGCTCTGTGGTCATGAGCCTCACATCCCCCGGAAAGTGATGTTGTATGCCTTTTCGCAGTACTCCCGTACCACCCTGTGTGTATTGAAAAAGCTGCCGTTGAGGGCTATGGTCCGCTGCATCATCCAGATCCACTTTTCCCGGTTGTTGTAGTAGGTGGGTATTATTTTCTTCTCCAGCTTGTCGTAGAGGTCGATGGCATCGAGAGATTCGTCGTAGTGCATCATGTCGGACTCGCTGGGTTCGGGACCCACGGACCAGCCCGTCACGTCCTCCAGCCACCCTTCGATCCACCAGCCGTCGAGGACCGAGAAGTTCATCACGCCGTTCAGGGCGCACTTCATTCCGCTTGTTCCCGAGGCCTCTCTCGGGCGGATGGGTGTGTTCAGCCACAGGTCCACTCCCTGGGTTATGAGGGCTCCCTTATCCATGTCGTAGTTTTCGAGGAAGACAATGGGAATCATTTCGTCCACCTTCTGGGACGCGGTGAGAAGTCTCTGGAGAACGGCCTTTCCTCCGTCGTCCCTGGGGTGGGCCTTGCCGGCGAAGACAAACTGGATCTTTCCCGCCCCCACTTCCATGAGCCGTTTGATGTTCGACAGCACCAGGTCGGCCCTCTTGTACTGAGCCGCCCTCCGGGCAAAGCCGATGGTGAGGACGTCGGGTTCGAGCTGGCGGCCGGTCTGCTCCATGACCCCTGCCAGGAGGCGCATCTTGGATGCCTGGTGGGCGTTCCAGATCTCCTCGGGAGGCATCTTCACCGCCTGGACGAGCCTTCCGGGATCGTGTTCCCATCCTGGGATATAGGTATTGAAAAGCCGTTGAATACCGCTGCTGACCCACGTCCTGGGGTGGACACCGTTGGTCACCCAGTCGATCTCCGGCATGTTGAACATTTTCCGGCTGACTTCGGCATGTTTTTTAGATACGGCGTTCACGTACCGACTGAAGCGGATGCCCAGTTCGGTCATGGAAACACCGTCGGCGTTGGGGAGCATTCTCTTCAGGTTGGAGAGTGCCTCCTGGGAGATGACCCTGTCCACCAGGTCGAAGCGGAAGAAATCGTGTCCTGCCGGAACGGGGGTATGGGTGGTGAAGATCACCTGCTCCCGGATCTTCTCGGGGTCGTAGTACCCCTGCTCCCTCATGAGCTCCAGGGTGAGGAACCCCGCATGCCCCTCGTTCATGTGGAAGGTTTCGATGTTCTTGTAGCCCAGGTCCCGGAGCATCCGCAGGCCACCCACCCCCAGGACCATCTCCTGGCAGAGCCGGTAGAGCTGGTCTCCGCCGTAAAGGTACCAGGTAAGCTTGCGGTCGTCGGGGTGATTGTTGTCGAAGTCCGTGTCCAGGAAGTAGACCGGAAGAGGGTAGCCGCCGCCTCCGATGATCTCGTACCGCCACACCCGCACGTAAACTTCCCGGTTCTGAAGGGTCAGGGAGACCTGGTTCGGAAGAAGGGTCAGTTCCTGGGCCGGCTGCCAGAGCACCGGTTTTTCCGTCTGCCATCCGTCGGCGTTGAAGGACTGCTCGAAATATCCTTTACGGTAGAGAAGTGTGAGTCCTACCATGGGGACACCAAGGTCCGCCGCGCTCTTCAGGATGTCGCCCGCCAGGATGCCCAGGCCTCCCGAGTAGGTGGGAAGAGACTCTTTTATTCCTATTTCCATGGAAAGATAGGCCACCGGCCGGAAGGCGGGGTCGTTTTCCACAAGTTTTCGTATGGAGCTGCCCAGTTCTCTCTGGTGCATGGATGTCATGATGAGAATGATTCCCCCTCTCTTTACTGTTTCAATATTACCAGAAAGTCTCCTCTTCTTGAAGAGAAGGGACTCTATTTTCCTAAATCCGCAAATTCTTCAGGCAGAGGGAGTGTCGCCGGGGAGGGCACCTGAGGGAAGAGAAAACGACACGGATGTCGGTTTCACAGGCAGGCAGCCGGCGAAGGCAGGGAGCCGCGGGACTCGCCCGGGCAGTTGCCACGAACGACAATCCGCACTTTCCGCCCAAGTGGTCTCCGGTGACGCTCCTCGCTGGGGTGCGGATTCAGGATTTTCTTCCGTAGATGCCCGCAAGGTTCGCCATCCTTTGGGAGAGCCCCACGGAGAGGTGTTCCTGGCGGGCCTTCCATTCCCAGTTCCCCGAGGGAACCGAAGGTGTGTTCATTCTTCCCTCCGAGCCCAGCCCCAGATAGTCCTGGAGCGGTACCACTGCCCGCTCCGCCACCGATGAAAGGACGAGCCGGATGACCGTGTCCGCGGCGCTTACACCGTCGGCGGAACGGCCGGTGTACTCCAGGAATGTCCGCCGTTCGTTCTCGGAGGCGTCTTCGGAATACCATCCTTCGATGGTGTTGTTGTCGTGAGTTCCCGTATAGGCGGCCAGTTTCCGCCGGTAGTTGTGAGGGATATGGGGATTGTCCCTCATTCCGCCGCCGAAGGCGAAAAGAACCACCGCCATGCCGGGAAATCCCATGGACTCCATGGCTTCCGTGACGTCGGGGGTGATCACCCCCAGGTTTTCCGCCAGGAAGGGCAGGGAGGGGAGTTCCTTCCTGACGGTGCTGAAAAAATCCTCCGATGGGACCGGCCTCCATGTCCCTCTCTCGGCGGTCCTGTCCCCGAAAGGAACGGCCCAATAGGCGAGGAGCCCCCTGAAATGGTCGATTCTTACCATATCGAACAGGGAGAGGGAATGGCGAAGTCTCCGGATCCACCAGGAGAAACCGTTCTTTTTCAGTGCGTTCCAGTTGTAAAGGGGGTTTCCCCAGAGCTGCCCCGTTTCGCTGAAATAGTCGGGGGGCACCCCTGCCACCTCGGTGGGCAGAAGCTCCCCGTCAAGGCAAAAAAAGGACTGATGGGACCAAACGTCGGCGCTGTCGTAGTTCACATAGATGGGAAGGTCGCCGATGAGTTCCACTCCCGCTTCCCGGCATTTTTCCCGGAGGCTCTTCATCTGGGAGAAAAAAATGTACTGGGTGAACCGGAGATAGTCCAGCTCGCACCGGAGATCACCGGAGACTTCCCGCAGGGCTTTTTTGTCCCTTGCGCGGATCTTCTCCGGCCAGCCGTTCCAGAGAGCGCCCTTGTAGAGTCCCTTGAGGGCGGTGAACAGGACGTAGTCTTCGAGCCAGTACTCCTGTTCCCTGAGGAAGACCCGGTATTCTTCCCCCGGGGAAAAACGGGAAAAGGCGAGCCGCAGGATGCCCTCCTTGAACTCCCTCGCCGGGCCGTAGTCTACCTGGTCCTCAGGAAAGGCGGGATGACCGGAAAGTTCGTCCCTGAGGAGCAACCCCCCCGCGACAAGATCATCCGGGGAAATGCACAGGGGATTGCCCGCGAAGGCCGACGGGGAGCTGTACGGCGAATTGCCGAGGGCGCCGTCCGTCACGGTGAGAGGGAGGACCTGCCAGATGGCCTGCCCGGAACGGGAAAGAAAGTCAACGAAATCATGGGCCGGCTTTCCCAGGTCTCCCGATCCGTACCCTCCGGGAAGGGACGGGACGGGGAGAAGGATGCCGCATGCTCTGTTCAAAAAAACACCTCCGTAGTCGGTTTGTCGCTCTCAGTGCCATTCTACACCAGGAAGACGGCCCATCTCCGCCTTCCGGGACAGAGTCATCCTAAATCCGCAAATTTTTCAGGCAGAGGGAGTGTCGCCGGGCACAGCGCCCGGGCCGAGAAACCGACACGGATGTCGGTTTCAGGTGCAGTTGTCAAGGACGACAATCTGCACCGGCGGCCCAAGCGAGCACCGGTGACACTCCCGCTGCCTGCGGATTTAGGGTCATGATATATAATTGACAAAAATGTAATGGGAAGGGAGTATCCCGATGGTCCGTTCAGTATGCATTCACGGTCATTTCTACCAGCCCCCCAGGGAAAACCCCTGGATCGGGGAGATCGAGATACAGGAATCAGCCGCTCCATGGCACGACTGGAACGAACGGGTCGCGGCGGAGTGCTACGGCCCGAACGGGGCCGCGAGAATCCTCGATGACGAGGGATGGATCCGGAGCATTGTCAACAACTATTCCCGCATCAGCTTCAATTTCGGGCCGACTCTCCTTTCCTGGATGGAGAGAAAACGCCCCGACATCTACGAGGCTGTTCTGCGGGCGGACGGGCTGGGGATCGCGAGATTCTCCGGCCACGGACCCGCCCTCGCCCAGGTGTATAACCACATGATCCTCCCCCTGGCAAACAGAAGGGACAAGGAAACCCAGGTCATCTGGGGGATGGAGGATTTCCGGGCCCGCTTCGGCAGGGACCCCGAGGGTATGTGGCTCGCCGAGACCGCCGTCGATACGGAGACCCTGGAAGTCCTGGCCGAAAACGGCGTCTCCTTCACCATTCTCGCTCCCCGCCAGGCCGCAGCCGTAAGACATGCGGGCAAAGAAGACTGGATCGACGTCACGGGAGAACGGGTGGATGTCTTTCGGCCATATCGCTGCCCTCTTCCGTCGGGAAAATCCATGGTCCTGTTTTTCTACCACGGCGGCATCGCCCAGCAGGTGGCCTTTGGTGAAACGCTCCGGAACGGAAGTGCCTTCGCCTCCATGCTGCTGGATTCCGTCCTGGCCTCTCCCGCCAAATTTCCCCTTCTCTCCGTGGCCACCGACGGCGAGACCTTCGGCCACCATCACAAGTACGGGGACATGGCTCTCGCCTACTGCCTCGACAGGCTCGAACGGAGCGATCGCGTGAATCTTACCATTTACGGCGAATATCTGGAAAAGCACCCCCCCACAGACGAGGTCAGGATAGCCGAAAACTCCTCCTGGAGCTGCGTGCACGGTGTCGAGCGGTGGCGGAGCGACTGCGGCTGTTCCGCCCATTCCAGGGCGGGCTGGAGTCAGGGGTGGAGAAAACCCCTGAGAGAAGCCCTGGACGGCCTTCGGGACACGCTTTCTCCTCTTTTTTCTGAAGAGGGGAGATCGGTACTTCCTGACCCTTACGGGGCCAGGAACAGGTATGTATCCGTCCTGCCCGGAAGGGACGGCGACAAGGTCCGGGAATTCCTCGAGGGAGAAGCGGGACGGCCCCTGTCCCGGGAAGAGCTTGTCCGGTCGGTTTCCCTGCTGGAGATGGAGCGAAACCTCATGCTCATGTACACCAGCTGCGGCTGGTTCTTCGACGAGATTTCCGGTATAGAAACTCTTCAGGTGATGGCTTACGCCGCGAGGGCCCTTGAATTGGGGGAGCGGCTTTTTCCGGCCCGGGATTTTCGAACCCCCTTCATGACGAAGCTTGCCGAGGCCAGAAGCAACATCGCCGAATTCCGGGACGGCCGGAGAATTTTCGACATCTTCGTCGAACCCCTCCGGGCGGACCTGCTTCGGGCAGGGGCTCATTTCGCCGTTTCCTGTCTTTTTGTCCCGGGGGAACAAAAAGCCTGTTCCCCTGAACTGTGTGCCTTTTCCTCCTACCGTATTTCCGGGTGTTCCGTCGAGCGAAAGGAAAGCGGGAACAACAGGTACGCTCTCGGGTACCTCAGGATCATGTCCGAGACCACCTTCGAGGAGGATGATCTCTTCGTGGCGGCACTCTACCGGGGCGGAAAGGATGTCCTGTGCGGGGTGGCCCGGAAAACCGCTCCGGCGGACGGAAACGGAGTGCGGGAAAGAATAGAGGCCACCCTGAGGGGCGGGGACGAACAGGCCCTGGTCGAGTTCTTCGGTCATAATGTTTACTCTCTCAGGCACCTTTTCAAGGACGAACAGCGGAGGATCCTTACCCTCATCATCTCCGAGGACGTGGCCGCCGTTACTGACATGCTCCGGAAGACGGTCAGGGATTATTCTGAAGTCCTTTCCTTCCTTGCGACCCTCTCCATGCCCGCACCGGAAGCCTTCCGGAGCGCCGCTGAGGTGGTGCTGAACGACGACCTGCGGAAAGCCTTGGAAAGCCTTCACCTGGACTTTATTTTCCTGGAGCGGAGGGTGACGGATGCCGAAACCTGGGGAATTTCCCTTGACCTGGAGACCCTGCGTCATACTGCCGCCCGGCGTCTCGAGGAATTCCTGGCCAGGCTCGGGGAGGCGCCGGAGAACCGGGCTGTCCTCGAGGAACTCCATGCCCTGCTCTCCTTTCTTGAAAGGAGAAAGTGGGATGTGAATCTCTGGGAGGTGCAGAATCTGTTCGCGAAGATCCTGAACGGCAACCGGGAGATTGCTCCGGAAACGTCGGAATTGTATAAAGGCATTTCGGCCATGCTCAAGGTCAGGCCCGAGAGCGGCGCCTCGGATTTTTTCCCTCCTCCCCCCGCCTGGAGAAACCGCCGGTAGAAACCGGGAACCCAGGGAAAGGTCTTTACCGTCCCCTGGTCCGGGGGCCCAAGCGAGCACCGGGGACTCCCCCCTCTGCCTGAAAAACCTGCGGATTTGGGGCCGCAAGCACCGTCTGGACTGAAAGAGTAAAGTGTGGAAGAATGGAACCGGTTCCTCCGGAAAACCGGCGGAAAAAAATCCCATATCGTTCTGAAGGAGGTAGTGAAGATGAAGTTCCGAAGGTTTGCGGTGCTTTTTATGGTCGCAGTGTTCTGCCTGGCGGTTCCTTTCGGGGCCGAGGCTGCCCTGGAGGTCAAAATGTCCTACAACGGCCCGGCGGACGCTGAAAACAACGCTGTGCACTTTTTCGCGGAAAACTTCGCCAAACTGGTTGCCGAGGGGACCGGCGGCGAAGTGGTTGTGAAGCTCTTCCCGGACAGCCAGCTCGGGAACGAGGAAGAGCGCATGGAACTGCTCTCGAAGCAGGGAATGAACCAACCCATCATCAATGTGGCTTCCTTTGCCGGAGTTGCGCCGGTCTTCCCGGAAATCTACGCTTCCGCCATACCATTCATGTTCAACAACTACAAGGCTGCTCACTTCTTCTTCGATGAAAGCCGGTACTGGAACAGGGCGAAGGAAGAGTTCCACAAGCGCACCGGCGCCTATCTCCTCGAAGCCGTGGAGGAGGGAGGCTTCCTCGCCTTCTCGAACAACAAGAAGGAAATCCGCTCCCCCGAAGACTTCAAGGGACTGAAATTCCGCGGCATGGACGAAGGCCAGATCATTCTGTACAAGTCCTTCGGTGCCAGCGGAACCCCCATCCCGTGGACGGAACTCTACATGGCCCTCAAGACCGGCGTGGTGGACGGCCAGATGAACCCTGCCATGTACATCAAGATGGGAAGTCTTTATGAAGTGCAGAAATACCTCACCCTGGCCAACATCCAGTATTCCGACCAGTTCCTGGTAATCAACGGCGATTTCCTCGATTCACTCACGCCGGAGCACAAGGCGGCCGTCATCGAGGCAGGGAAAAAGGCCAACGCCCTGAACCGAGAGGCCATGGCCGATCAGGACAAAAAGGATATCGATTTCCTTGTTGAAAAAGGCATGGTCGCCTACGCACCCACGAACGAAGAAATGGACGCTTTCCGTGCTGCCGGCCAGCCCGCTTACGTGGAATGGCTGAAGTCCAAGGCTGGTGAGGATTGGCTCAACCTCGCCCTCGAGTGTGCGAAGAACGCGAACGAGAAGGCGAAATAGCGTCGTCATGGAACCCGCCCGTCACCCTGAGCAAAAAAGGAGCGGTCTCGCCCGCTGGACCCGCAGGCTTGAGCGGATCAGCGCATGGACTGCCTGTTTTCTCCTGCTGGTCAATGTCGGCGACATTCTCCTCGGCATTTTCTGCCGCTATGTGCTGAAAAGCTCCATCATCTGGACCGAAGAAGTGGCCCGTTTCTCTCTCGTATGGATGGTGATGATGGGCGCCCTGGGTGCGGCGGTGAAGGGGGACCACATGGTCATCGACTTTGTGGTCCCCCGCTTTCCCGCTGCACTGCGGAGATTCGTCGAGTGGGGGCGCTTCCTGCTTGCTGTCGGTATCCTGTCCCTCATGATCCGGCTCGGATGGGTCAACGCCGTCCAGATCTGGGACATGAAAACCATGGCACTGAACATTCCCAAGACCATCCCCCTGCTCTCAATACCCGTGGGCTTCGCCCTTCTTCTTGCCGGAACGGTCCTCATGCATCTGCAGACCGTAGGAAGGAGGTGAGGGAATGGGCCTGTCCATGCTGTTCGCCTTTCTGATTCTCATGATTCTCGGCGTTCCCCTTTACCTTTCCCTGCTCTCCACGTCCCTCTTCGGCATCGTGATGCTGGGAGACCTGTCCCTTCTCAGGGTCATGAGCCAGCAGTTTTTCGGAGGGATGGATGTCTTCTCCCTAATGGCCATTCCGTTTTTCATCCTTGCGGGCATCCTTATGAACCGATCCGGCCTCACCGACCGCCTTCTTGACTTCAGCAGGCTCCTTGTGGGTTCGGTCAGGGGCGGCCTCGGCTACGTCAACGTGGTGGGGGGGATCATCCTCGCAGGCGTTAACGGCTCCGCCGCGGCGGACGCCTCGGCTCTCGGCTCCATCCTCATCCCTGCCATGGTGAAGGACGGCTTCTCTCCTCCCTATGCGGCTGGACTCACGGCAGGAAGTGCCCTCATCGGTCCGATCATCCCGCCGAGCATCTTCATGATCATCTACGCCACCATGACCAACACCTCCATCGGAGGACTGTTCGCTGCGGGGATCCTTCCCGGGGTTGCCCTCGGCGGGGCTTTCATGGCCATGAACTATGTCTATTCCCACAGGTACCAGGTTCCCGTGGCGGATTTCGCCGATGTCCGGAAACGGAAAAAAGAGATCCTCGTCCGTTCTCTGGTGGCCCTTTTCGCCCCCGTGATCATCGTCGGGGGAATCGTCACCGGGATCGTCACCCCCACCGAATCGGGAGCGCTGGCGGTGGGGTACTGCCTTCTGGCCGGGCTTTTCTACACCAGGCAGCTCACGATGACGGCTCTGGCGGAATCATTTTATGAGACGGTGAGGCTTTCCAGCTCCATCTTTCTCATCATGGGAGCAGCCACAGTCATCGGGTGGCTCCTCAAATGGGAGCAGGTCCCCCAGAAGTTCGCCTCCCTCATCCTCCAGGCGGGACTGCTGGACAAGCCGTGGCTTCTCATGATCGTGCTGAGCGCTATCATCTTCCCCGTCGGCATGTTCATGGAAGAAGTTTCCACCCTGGCCCTCCTTACCCCCATCTTTGCTCCTATAGCTCTGAAGGCGGGGATCGACCCCTTTCATTTCGGCGTGGTCATGACCCTCAACGTCACCATCGCCCTTATAACGCCCCCCATGGGAGCGTGCAACTATATTGTCGCCGCCGTGGGCAGGGTGAAGCTGGCGGACGTGTTCGTCCACATCTGGCCCTTCATCGGCGTGGCCCTTCTTGTGCTGCTGGTCATCATTTCGTTCCCGCCGCTGACCACACTGCTTCCGCGGCTGCTGAATCTCTGAGGGAAGGAGCAGGAGAATGAACCACCCCTATCAGGATATACCGATTTGTCTGCCGGATACCTTTTCATGGGATGCTTCCCGGCGGATACCAGTGGAGGAGAACGGTGAACCCCTCGTTTCTGCGGGCTACCTTCCGGAGAAAATCCTGGCGAGTCCCCAGTATTACATTCACGGCGTCGAGGGGGCGATTCCAGAGTGTTTTGTCCGACGCTCGGTGCTTGTGCGCCTGAGCAGCGCAGCTGACCTGTTGCCCCAGGGGTGCCGGTTGGTCCTGCTCGACTGCTGGAGGCCCAGGGCGGTGCAGACCTCTCTTTTCCAGAAATTCAGGTCCGAACTGAGGGAGAAGATGCCCCTGCTCGACGACCAGGAAATCTCCACGCTGGCCTCCCAGTTCGTGGCGAAGCCCTCCGTATCCCCCGCCCATCCCTCCCCTCATGTCACGGGGGGAGCCGTGGACCTGACCATCGTGGATGAATCGGGCCTCTGTATCCCTATGGGCACGGAATTCGACGAAACTACGGACAGGTCGGCCACAGATTATTTCGAGAGGAAACTGGCGGCGAAGGAGCGGATGACCGCAGCGGAAGAGGAGGCTCTCTCCAACAGGAGACTGCTGTATGCCGTCATGACCAGGGCCGGTTTCACGAATTATCCGGACGAGTGGTGGCATTACGATTACGGCAACCAGAGCTGGGCGCTGCTCAGGGGGGAAAAAACGGCCCCTTACGGCGCCGCCGAACCGCCATTTCGCTGGAAGTCCCTATAACGGCTTTTTTCAAAACGTCGCTCTTTCGGCCGGAGGCATTTTGCCTCCGGCCTTTTCTGCCCCTCCCCCCGGCAAACCCCGGCGGGGGGGAGGGGCAGAAAGTGACTTGAAAAAAAACACGACAGAGCGTATATTGCAAAGAAGAATCGGTATTGTCTGAATAAACAATGCTGAAAGGGGACGACGACCATGAGGGGTAGGTTTGTGCTTAAGGACGACGACATCTACAAGATGCCGGTGCATTTCGGGGGAGCCCCATTCACTCCCGTGCGGACCGTCTACGGCGATATGACGGGGATTACCGTCATCTTTGAAACGGACCCGGAAGCTCTCCTGTCCATTCTACCGGAGGATTTCGAACTCCTTGCCCCCATGGTGAACGTACAGTTCGCCAATGCGCGGGAAGTCGACTGGATGTCCGGCGGCGAGTACCGGCTCATCCAGGTGTCTTCTCCCGTCAGGTACCTGGGAAATGACGAGGGACTGGAGGGGGAATACGTTTTTGTCATTTGGGAGAACAAGGCATGCCCCATCCTGGGAGGGCGCGAGGAGGACGGCATGCCGAAAATCTACGCCGACATCGCCTCGGAACGCCATTACGGGGAAGAGTGGTTCACTGCGGCGAGCTACGAGTCCCATACGTTTCTCTCCCTCGAGTTTTCGAGAAAGGAAGAACAGGGAGAAGCTGAAATTTGGCAGATCAACACCCGGTCAAAGGTAAACTATTTCGGTTGGAGGTACCTTCCCAACCTGGGGAAAGGAGGGGCTTCCCTGAGCCATGCCACTCTCTATCCCCAGGAAATGACCGTGAAGAAAGGCTGGAAAGGGGAGGGGCGGTTGCTCTGGACACCTCCCGACTGGTGGAAACATCCCCTGCAGGCGCGGATCATCAGTACCCTTGCCTCCCTTCCCGTGCTGAAGATGGCAGGAGGGACCATGGTCAAGGGCGTCGCACGGCTGAACGTGGGTGATTCGAGAAGACTGCCGTAAGAAAGGGGAGACTGCATTATGGGCGGATACTATGAAAACAAGGTGGCTGCCGTCACGGGGGCCGCTTCGGGACTGGGGCTGGGCATCACCGAGAGCTTGCTGGCCAGGGGCGCAAGGGCCGTTTTTATGGGCGACCTCAAGGAGGAAAACCTCGCCCGTGAGTCGGACAGGTTGAACGCCGAATACCCCGGGAGGGTTTTTCCCGTCCTGACGGATGTCACAAAGCTCGACGAGGTAAAAAAGCTGGTGGGTGACGCGAGGGATTTTGACGGACATCTCGATTTCCTCTTCAACAATGCAGGGGTGGGAATGACCCTCCCCACGGAGCAGATTACTTTCGAGATCTGGAAATTCGTTGTGGACCTCAACCTGATGGGCGTGGTCTACGGAACCTACAGCGCCATCCCCATCATGCGGGAGCAGGGCTTCGGTCATATCGTCAATACCGGGTCCATCACCGGCCGGATTCCGGTACCCTATCAGGCGGTGTATGCCGCCACCAAGAGCGCCGTCATATCCATGACGGAAAGCCTCAATTACGAGCTGGAAAACGAAAATCTCCGGTTCAGCGTCTTCTGCCCCGCCAACGTCCGGACGGCGATCTTCGGCGATATGACCCCTCCGCCTGACTCCATAAGTGTGGAGGAGGCAGTGGAATACATTTTCGCCGAAATGGAGAAAAAATCGGTGGTGATCGTGCTTCCCCAGGCGGCCCGGGATTTCGATGTCCTTTACAGGACGAAGAAGGACGTGTTCGACGAGTTTGCCCGGAAGCTGGCTGATGAGCGGAGGGAGAACTACAGGACGAAGGGAACCTATTATTGAGGATCACCCCCGGAATGAGTGCATCGGTGGGTGCATGAAAAAACGAGAGGAGCCCTTTCGGAGGTTCCCCTCGTTCCGTCCACGGGAGCCTACCGGAAAAGGGATGCGAGTATTCCGGCGAACAAAAGGGCTGGAAGCATGTTGACCGCCTTGACCCTTTTGATCTCCAGTATGGAGAGACCGATGCCGAGAAGAAGGAGGCCGCCCACGGCGCTCACCTCGTCGATGACTGGCTGGGTCATCACGGTCTGCACCGTCCCCGCAAGAAAGGTCATCCCCCCCTGGTAGAGCAGCACCGGAAGGGCCGAGAACACGATCCCCGGTCCCATGGAGGCGGCCATGGCAGCGGACGCCATGCCGTCCATGAGCGACTTGGTGACGAAGAGCCTCGGAAACTCTCCCATGCCTTCCTCGATAGCCCCGAGAATGGCCATGGAGCCGACGCAGAAGAGAAGGGATGAGGCAATGAAGGCCTCGGTGAACTTTTCGTTCTTCGAGCGGATTTTTACCTTCGTCCATTCCCCCAGCCTGTTCAGTCCCTTCTCGAGGTTTAGGTATTCCCCGAGAAGGGAACCTCCGACGATGCTGAAAGCCATGACGAGAAAGCTCTGGGTGCGCTGAGCCATAAAAACGCCGAGAAACAGGGTCAGAAGTCCCAGTCCCTGGAAGGTTATGGCTACGAACCTCTGGGGAAGGCGCGAGTGAAGAACCAGCCCCGCAAGGGAGCCGATCACGATGGCAAGGGCGTTCAGAACGCTTCCCGAGGCCGGGACATGGGCAAAAAAGAAATCCATGATAATTGAATCCTCCTGTACTTTCCAGCAGATAGTGAAGGAAGGGAATCAGTCCCTTTCCTCCCGGAAAAATGGCGTTCCCAGGGAAGCCGGGGCTCCGAAAATGATGCCCTTTCCCTTTTTTATCGAGATGAAGAGAAGCACGCCGATGGTCATGAGATAGGGAAGCATCATCAGCACCGGGGTGGGAATGGTGGTTCCGGCTGTCTGGATGCGAAGCTGGAAGGCTTCCACGCCCCCGAAGAGATAGGCGCCGAGGGCCGCCCGGGCAGGATTCCAGATGGCGAAAATGACCAGCGCTACGGCAATCCATCCTCGTCCCGCAGTCATCAGTTCCCCCCACATCTTTGTATAAGCCAGGGACATGTAGGCTCCTCCCACGGCCACGATGCCCGCCCCCGCCAGAGTATAGAAGTACCGGGTCTTCGCCACGGAAATGCCCATGGCGTCCGCCGCCCTCGGGTTGTCTCCCACTGCCCGAAGGTAGAGCCCGGGCCGGGTGGAGGAATAGAACCAGCAGAAGAAGATCACCAGGCCGTAGGAGCAGTAGGTCAGGGCGTCGTGAGAAAAGAAGACGGGACCGATCACCGGGATGTCGGCGAGGATGGGGACGCTGATCCGGGGAAGCCCGGGAATGGTGAAGCCGACGAAGTTCCTTCCGAGGAGGGAGCTTGCTCCCGTACCGAACATGGCCAGAGCGAGGCCGCTGACCACCTGGTTGCCCTTCAGGGAAACGCAGATGAAAGCATGGACAAGGCCCATGAGAGCCCCCACGAGAAAGGCCGCCGCCACGCCGAGCCATGCGCTGCCTGTGGAATAGGCGGCGGAAAAGCCGGTGTAGGCCCCCATGAGCATGATGCCTTCAAGGCCGAGGTTGAGGATTCCTCCCTTTTCCGTGAGAATCTCCCCCAGGGTGGCGTAGAGAATGGGGGTTCCGCTCCTGACCGCGGCGGTGAGGATGGGGATGATCATTTCCATGTTATGCTCCCTCCTTGCGGGGAGTGTCTTTCGCCGGAATGATCCTCAGGGTGTATTTCCGGAAGAACTCACCGCCGAGGACGAAGAACAGGATCAGGCCCTGAAACACCATGACGCTCGAGAGAGGGAGCCGCATGACGATCTGGAGCGTCTCGCCCCCCACGAGCAGAATGCCCATGAGGAAAGAGACGAAAATGATGGCGATGGGATGGAGACGGGCGAGCCAGGCAACGATGATGGCGGTGAAGCCGTAGCCGCCCGAGAAGCCGTGCTGGAGCCTGCCCTGGAGCCCGGAAAGCTCGCACATCCCGGCGATTCCCGCTATGGCGCCGGAAATGAACATGACGAGGACCACGTTCTTCAGGTAATTCATCCCTGCGAATCCCGCCGCTTTCGGGTTCTCTCCCATGACCCGGATTTCATACCCCCACCGGGTAAACTTCAGGATAACCCAGAAAAGAAGGGGGAGAATAATCGCAAGGACGAGTCCCCCGTGAATGCGGGTGCCCCAGAAGACAGGCAGCCTGGCTGAATCGGGGAAGGGAGGCGTCATGGGAAATCCAAGGCTCGAGGGGTCTCTCCACGGGCCGAAGACGAAATAGTTGAGGAAGTTCATGGCCACGTAGTTGAGCATCAGGGTGGTGATAATCTCGTTGACGTTCCACTTCGCCCTGAAATAACCAGCTATGGCCGCCCATATGCCCCCCGCCGCCGCCGCCGCAAGAAACATGAGCAGGAGCATGACGATCTTGTTGTCGGTATAGAAGAACCTGACCATTGCAGTGGCGGCAATGGCTCCCATGAAAATCTGCCCTTCCGCGCCGATATTCCAGATGAGCATGGTGAAGGAAAGCATGACGGCGATGCCTGCCATGATCAGCGGGATGGCCTTTACCACCGTTTCACTGATTCCGTAGGCATCCCCGAGGGCCGATGTGAGAATGGCCCGGTACGCCTGGAGAGGGGAAACGCCCATGAAAAAGAGGAACACTCCTCCCGAGAGAATGGCGGCGGCAAGGGAGAAAAAGGGGATGGCGACGGACAGTTTCCATGTCGAGGTCAGCCGGGGTTCGACTTTGATTCTCACCGGACGGTCCCTCCGTCGCGTTTTTCCAGTTCCTCAAGGGGTGTCCCCGCCATCATCAGGCCGATGGTTTCCACCGGCACAGATGACGGGTTGTCGAGAATGCCCATGATTTCCCCCTTGCACATCACGGCGAGCCTGTCGCTCAGGGCGAGAAGTTCATCCAGGTCCTCGGACACGAGGAGCACTGCCCCACCCCTTTCACGGTGACACAGAAGCTGTTCCCTGACAAACTTGGTTGCGGCCACGTCGAGCCCCCAGGTGGGATGGACGGCGAGCAGGGCGACGGGGGAGTCGCTTAGTTCCCTGCCGAGCATGAGTTTCTGCAGGTTTCCCCCGGAGAGGTTGCGGACGGGAGTTTCTATGGACGGCGTACTCACGTTGAACCTGGAGACAAGCTCCCTGGCGAAGGAAAACACTTCCTTCCAGTTCAGGAAGGGCCCCCGGGAGACGGGGGGGATCCAATAGCGCTTCAGAATGGAGTTCTCGCTCACGTTCATGTTGGGAACAAGGCCCGTTCCCTTTCTGTCGGCGGGTATGTAATGGACGCCCTGCCGGATGAAATCCTTCGGCAGGGCGTTGGTCATCTCCCGGCCGTTGACATGAATGGTTCCCGATTCGACTTTCCGCAGGCCCACGAGAGTTTCGCACAGTTCCTGCTGTCCGTTCCCCGCGACTCCCGCTATGCCGAGGATCTCCCTCCGGCGCACAAGGAACGTGGCATGGTTTACGGCGGGGAAGCCTCTGTCTCCAAGAGCGCAGACGGAGGCGCATTCAAGTACCGGGTCGCCTGGTTCCAGAGGGGGCTTGCTTACGGTATAGACCATTTTCTGTCCCACCATCATTTCCGCGAGCTGCTCCTTGGAGGTGGAGGCAGTCTCCACCGTGCCGACGAGCTTCCCCTTCCGGAGGATGGTCACTCTCTGCGAAAGGCCCATGACCTCGTCCATCTTGTGGGAGATGAAGACCACGCCATGCCCCTCGGAGGTCATCTGCCGCACGGTCTCGAAGAGGAGCTCCGCCTCCTGGGGGGTGAGCACCGCCGTGGGCTCGTCGAGGATAAGGATGTTCGCCTGGCGGAAGAGCATCTGGAGAATGGCCACCCGCTGCTGCTCCCCGATGGAGAGCTGCCAGATACCGGCGTCGGGGTCCACCATGAGGCCGTATCTCGACGAGAGGGAGACGATTTTGTCCCGGATGTCGTTCTTCGGCAGAATACAGGGGAGACCGTCGAGGCCGAGGATCATGTTCTCCCACACCGTCTGGCTGGGAATGAGCATGAAGTGCTGGTGGACCATGCCGATCCCGGCTTTCCGGGCGTCCCCTGGGGATGCGAAGGCAGTCTCGTTCCCGTCGATGAAGAGAGAGCCGCTGTCCGGGCGGTACAGGCCGTAGAGAATGTTCATGAGCGTGGATTTCCCTGCGCCGTTTTCTCCGAGCAGAGCGTGGACTTCTCCCGGGCGCACGTCGAAATCCACCTCGTGGTTTGCCGTTACACCGGCGAACCGCTTCGTGATCTTTTTCATGCGTACCAGCGGCTGGCGTTGATTCATCCCATTTCCTCCTTGTGTTCTGAATGACGGAGGGCGAAAAAAAGGGCGCGGAAATTCGCGCCCTCAAGAATCTCCCGACCATTATGATACAAAAGATCGGTCTATTTGGGTATATCTCCCTTCACACCCTCGACGAACCAGTTCATGGAGAGCAATTCGGCGTCGGTCATGGCGGTTCCCCCGGGAACCCTCACCGTTCCGCCCTGGTCCTTCACCGGGCCGTGGAACACGTCCCACCCGCCGGTTATGATTTTCGCCTTTTCGTCTTCCACGAGCTTCTTCACGGAATCCGGCACATCCTTGCCGTAGGGGGCAAGGTCGACCATGCCTTCCTTGAGACCGATCCAGATCTGCTCGGATTTCCATGTGCCGTCAACGACCTGCCGGATGGTGTCCCTGTACACGATGCCCCAGTTCCAGATGGGGGCGGTGAGATGCTTCGTGGGGGCATAATTGCTCATGTCGTTGTTGTAGCCCACCACGTAGACACCGGCCTCTTCTGCGGCCTGGGGTGCGGCGCCCGTGTCGGCGTGCATACCGAGAACGTCCGCCCCTGCGTCAATGAGGGCCTTGGCGGCTTCCTTTTCCTTGCCGGGATCGAGCCAGGAGAAGATCCAGATAACCCTGACTTCCGCGTTGGGGTTGGCCTTCCGTACGCCGAGGGTGAAGGCGTTGATGCCCCGGATGACTTCGGGGATGGGATAGGCCGCCACGTAGCCTATGACATTCTTCTTCGTCATGCTCCCCGCCACGAGGCCGGAGAGGTACCGCGCCTGGTACATTCTTCCGAAGTAGGTCCCCACGTTTTCGGCAACCTTGTAGCCGGAGCAGTGCATGAAAATGATCTCGGGGTACTTCTTTGCCACTTCAAGGACGAAATCCATGTGGCCGAAGGAGTTGGCGAAAACCACCTTCGAGCCGTTCCTCACGAGGGTCTCCATGACCCTGGACGCATCGGGGCCTTCCGGGACCGATTCCACGTAGACGGATTTCAGCCCGGGGAACGCCTCTTCCATGAAGAGCCTCCCCTTGTCGTGCATGAAGGTGTATCCGCCGTCGCCTATGGGCCCTATGTAAATAAATCCGGGATTGATCTTTTCCACCGGGATCGGCGGAAAAGCGGCGAATGCCGCGCTGCAGAAAACGAAACCGACCGCGAGAGCGAGAAGCACAGAAAATCTCTTCACGTTTTCTACCTCCCTGTTAAATGTGGGTCAACTGCCCAAGGTTATTATACATTGCCGGCGGAGATTTAGGGGGTGCCCCTCTTCTTTTTTTCTCCTTCGGTCATGTTACAATAATAGCTCCTGATTTTTCGGCGAGGAGGAATGTTCGGCGTGTCCAGCGAACGGTATCACAAAACATACCCCATTTCATGGGAGCAGATCCACAGGGACTGCAAGGCTCTTGCCTGGAGGCTGGTGGGGTTGGCCAAATGGGAGAGAATCATAGGCATCGCCCGGGGAGGGCTTGTCCCCGCCGCTATCATCGCCAGAGAACTGGATATACGTCTGGTGGACACGGTCTGTGTGTCAAGCTACACCATCCGGAACCAGGGGGAAATATCCGTTCTCAAGGAGATTCGGGGGGACGGGGAGGAATGGCTCATCATCGACGACCTGGTTGATACGGGCAAAACGGCCAGGGTCGTCCGGGAAATGTTGCCGAAGGCCCATTTCGCCGCCGTCTACGCCAAACCGGAAGGGCGGCCCTTCGTTGACACGTTCATCACCGAAGTCAGCCAGGACACGTGGATCCTCTTCCCGTGGGACGCCGAAACCTCTTACGTCAAGCCAATAGCTGAACAGCAGTAAAAAAAGGAACAGGGGAAGAAATTCCCCCTGTTCCTTCATACATACCGGAATCAACTTTCTCAGGCAAGGAGGTCGATGTTCTGCCCTACGCCCATGCTCTGCATCATCTGGGCGAGCATGTCCTTCTGGAGGTCAGTCACCTGCTTCAATACAGAGTACTGAACAGCAAGCTGAACATCCTGTGCCGCGGAACCCCGGGACGCAACGGAAATACCTTCCATTCAGTTTCCCCCCCCGCTTTTCTTTTCCATGATTATATCACACCGGAGTGCCCCCGAAAAAAAAAGAGGGTATCCTAAATCCGCTAATTTTTCAGGCAGAGGGAATGTCGCCGGGCATAAGGTGAATTCGCCCTCCCCAGGGGCGAAGAGATTATCCCCTGGGGAGGGCGCCTGAGGTGAGAGAAACCGACACGGATGTCGGTTTCACAGGCAGGCAACCGGCGAACGCAGGGAGCCGCGGGACTCGCCTGGGCAGTTGTCAAGGACGACAATCTGCACCCCCCGCCCAAGCGTTCCCCGGTGACACTCCCCGCTGCCTGCGGATTTAGGGGTATAATCAGGAACGTCTATTTTATCTATGGGAAGGCGGGGTTCATGTGCACTATTTAAACTACGCTTTTTTCCTTCTTCTCTGGGGATGGATCCTCTCCGGAGGATACGTGCGGTACGTAGTCCCGCTCATAGGCTCCGTTTTCACCACCCTCGAATCCCTGGAAGAAAGCGGGCAGATCTTTCACCGGGTTCTTGCCTTTCTGGTGAAAATCGTCCTGACCGTCGCCCAGGCCTATGTGCTCGGCATCTGGTCCGCTTACTGCGTACTCCGAACCATGGTCTTCCTTCTTGAGCCCGGCACGAACGGCTGGCTGTATTATATTTCCGCATTCATCATCTGCGAAGGAATCCTGGGGATCGTGGCGAAACGGGAACCCTACCGCGGGCTTCTTTCTGTTTTTCATTCCGCCATGGCCATGGGGTTTTTCGTCATATTCGCCCTGAACCCCTATTTTCTTGCCTCCGTCTATCCGTGGCTTCCGCCCCTGATGAAGTTTCCCATAGGCTGAGCCTCCCTGCCGCCAATCAGGCCTTCGAGCTGCCGGCGGGATCTCCCTTCGGTGGGACGATACAGACGAATTCAAGGGGGCCCTCGCCCGTATTGGTGAAATTATGATCCGCGCCGGGCGGGACATGGGCCCAGCATCCGCCTTCGAGCTGGTAAACTGTCCCGTCTATTTTCGCTTCGCAGGAGCCGCCCATGATAAGGACATAATGGGGCCAGTCATGAGCGTGGAAGGGGGTCTGGGCTCCCTTTTCCACGGTAAAAAATCGGGCAACGTAATCGTCCCAGAATTTTCCCGGCGCGAAGACGATCCGCCGCTCGATTCCCGCCGGCTGGACCGCGTCGTCAGCCTTGGGGATATCTCTCAGCCTTCCGGCGTTGCATTTGGAACATGTCATGAGGTTCACGCTCCCTGGGTAAAATGAATTTCTTCCCTTCTCCCTGAAGGGGAAGGAAACACACAAGATGGTACCATGGGGGGGTGTCCCTGTCCAGAAAGGCGGAGGTGCCCTAAATCCGCACCCCGGCGGGGAGCGTCGCCGGGACTCGCTTGGGCGGGGGGTGCAGATTGTCGCCTTTGACAACTGCCCAAGCGAGTCCCGCGGCTCCCTGCGTTCGCCGGCTGCCTGCCTGTGAAACCGACATCCGTGTCGGTTTTTCTCACCTCAGGCGCCCTCCCCCAGGGGCCTCTCCGCAAAGAGCGCGGAGCGAGATCTCTTCGCCCCTGGGGAGTGTCACCGGGGAACGCTTGGGCGGGGGGTGCAGATTGTCGTCCTTGACAACTGCACCTGAAACCGACATCCGTGTCGGTTTCTCGGCCCGGGCGCTGTGCCCGGCGACATTCCCTCTGCCTGAAAAATTAGCGGATTTAGGTTAGGGGGAAATACTTGCAAATATCATCCCATTGTCTATAATGCTTTATCACAATGGGACGTTGGTTTCATATATTCTGCATCAGGAATGGGAGGAAAGCAGTATGAAGAAAATCGCAGCGGTTTTATCGGTCGTTTTTCTTTTCCTGGTTCTAGCGGCATCGTCCGCGCCGGCCGCCGACATCAAGCTGGCCCACGTGGTGAACGAAAACGACGCTTTCCACGTATGCGCCCTCAAATTCAAGGAACTCGTGGAGGCCGGGAGCAAGGGTGAACTGACGGTCACCATTTACCCCAACGCGAAGCTCGGCGACGAGAGGAACCTTCTCGAGAGCATGCGCATGGGCGTGGTGGACTCCGCCATTATCACCGGCGGTCCCATCATCAACTTCATGCCCAAGTTCGGCGTGTTCGACCTTCCCTTCCTTTTCTCCACCCCAGAGCAGGCGTACAAAGTTCTGGACGGGGACATCGGCAGGGGAATGCTTGCCGATATGGAAGCTCTCGGGTGGAAGGGCCTTGCCTACGGAGAGAGGGGGTTCCGAAACCTCACCAACAGCAAGAAACCGGTCAACGTTCCTGAAGATATGAAGGGCCTGAAGATCAGGCTTATGCAGAACCCCGTGTACGTGGACTCCTTCAAGGCCCTCGGAGCGAACGCCGTTCCCATGGCCTGGACCGAGGCCCTCACCGCCCTCCAGCAGGGGACCATCGACGGACAGGAAAACCCCCTGAACGTCATCGTGTCCTTCAACCTCTTCGAGTCCCAAAAGTACCTTGCCCTGACGCGGCATGCATACGCCCCCAGCGTGATCATGATGAGCATGCGCACCTGGAACAAACTTTCCCCGGAGCACCAGAAGCTCGTCCAGGAGTCAGCCCAGACCGCCGCTGAACATAACAGGGCCTACGACAACGAAAAGGAAGCCGAATGGCTTCAGTTCCTCAAGGACAAGGGAATGGAAGTTACCGAGCCCGATCTCTCCCTGTTCAGGGAGGCTGTCAAGCCCGTATACGAAAAATACGGAGAGCAGTTCGGCAAAGAACTTGTCGAGGCCGTCCTAGCCGTGAAATAGGCGCCGGCAGGAATGGAACGGAATAGCAGCGATGCAGGAGGCGAGACGAAGCGCTCGCCTCTTCTCCGATTAAGCGACGCAGTGAATACGGTCAGCGAGGTCGTCCTCTTCGGAATGATTCTCGCCATGGTTGGCGTAACAACCCTCCAGATAGTCTGCCGTATCTTTTTCGACGCCCTCATCTGGTCCGAAGAGCTCACTACTTATCTTCTCGTTGCCTCGTCCCTTCTCGGCGCGGCCGTGGGTTTCAAAAAAGGGTCCCACATCGCCGTCACTTTTCTGGTCAACAAACTCCCGGAAGGGCCAAGGAAAGCCGTTTCAATGTTCGTCCAGTGCGTGAGCGTGTTTTTCTTTGCCGTGGTGGCCTTCTACGGAGCCGAGCTCATGAAGAGCGAGGCCATGCAGACTACACCGGCCATGGGAATTTCCATGACATGGATTTATCTCATGTACCCCGTGATAGGGGGCATCATTCTGCTACATCTCGTCGCCGGCTTCGGCGGCATCCTGGGGAGGCGCTGACCATGGGACTCGTTCTTGCAGGCAGCTTCATCCTCTTCATGGTACTGGGCGTTCCGGTGGGGCTCGCCATCGGGGCCGCAGGGCTTCTCGTCGTCCTCCTGAGCGGATTCCCCCTGGCCATGATCCCCCAGACCATGTTCTCCGGAAATGAATCCTTCGCCCTGGTGGCCGTCCCCTTTTTCGTGCTTGCCGGGGATATTCTGGCCAGGGGGGGCATTTCCGAACGGATCGTCGCTTTCGCCGAAGCCACGCTCGGCCGGTTCCGGGGAGGGCTCTCCATTGTCTCCACGGTGGCATCCATGTTTATCGCCGCCATCTCCGGATCCGGGGCAGCCACTACCGCAGCCGTGGGATCCGCCCTTCTTCCCCAGCTCAAGAAAAAGGGGTATGACGTGGACTTTTCTGCGGCGCTGATTGCCGCGTCCGGAACCATCGGCGTGGTCATTCCCCCGAGTGTTCCCATGGTGCTTTATGCCGTCATCGCGGGAATATCGGTGGCCAAGCTCTTCATGGCGGGCTTCGTTCCCGGATTTCTGATGGGGCTCGGCCTTATCGCGTACTCCATGTACATCGCCAGAAAACGGGGCTACCCGGCGGCTGAAGTAACCACGGGCAGACAGAAATGGAAACTTTTCGCCGAAGCTTCCTGGGGACTCATGACTCCCGTGATCATTCTCGGGGGCATCTTCTCGGGCTTTTTCACGCCCTCGGAAGCGGCAGCGGTCGCCGTGGACTATTCACTGTTCGTGGCTTTCTTCGTCTACAAGTCCATGGACTTCAAAAAATTCTACAGGCTTGTCGTGGGCGCAGGCGTTACGTCGGCTCTCATCATGTTCATCATCGCCACGTCAAAACTCTTCGGCTGGGGGCTGGCCTTCTACGAGATACCCGAGGCCGTGGCACGATTTCTCCTCGGCTTTGCCGGAGGGAATACAGTTCTCATCTACCTCATGATCACGGTGATCATTCTCCTGGCGGGTATGTTCATGGAGACCGCCTCGGCGCTCATCATCCTGACCCCCATTTTTCTTCCCACGGTCATCCATGTGGGCGGCAACCTCGTCCATTTCGGCGTCCTCATCTCCATCGGACTTGCCATCGGCATGGCCACTCCGCCCGTGGCCATCGACATTTACGTAGCCAGTGCCATCACCGGCCTGCCCATCGAGCAGATCAGCAAACCCATTGTTCCCATGGTGGCGGTGCTTATAGGCGTCCTGATCCTGGTGACCTATGTTCCGTCCATCATCCTGTCCCTGCCGCTGCTCGTCTGGGGACCGGCCGGAATCTGAGAAAGGCCATTACATAAACAGCAGGAGGTAATGCATCATGCGGAGCGACAAGGCAAAAACGGGTCCGGAAAGGGCCCCTCACCGGTCTCTGCTCAAGGCTTCAGGATATACCGACTGGGAAATCAGCCGTCCCTGGATCGGTGTGGTCAATCCTTACAACGCCATCATCCCCGGCCACGTTCACCTGAACAGGATCACCGAGGGCGTGAAGGCTGCTGTCTACGCCTTCGGGGGCTTCCCTCTCGAGTTTCCCGTTATCGGTGTCTGTGACGGCATCGCCATGAACCATGAGGGGATGAAGTTTTCCCTTCCGAGCAGGGAGCTCATCATGGATTCCATCGAGGTCATGGTCAGGGCTCACGCCCTTGATGCCCTCGTCCTGGTCACAAACTGCGACAAGATCATTCCGGGAATGGCCATGGCAGCCCTTTCCCTTAACATCCCCGCCGTCATGATCAGCGGCGGTCCCATGCTCGCCGGAGTCAGCGGCGGACGTGATGTAGACCTCAGCAACATCTTCGAGGCGGTGGGCAAAAGAGTCGCCGGCCTGATGACCGACGACGAGCTCCGGGCAATCGAAGACACCACCTGTCCGACCTGCGGTTCCTGTGCGGGGATGTTCACCGCCAACACCATGAACTGCATGATCGAAGCCCTCGGGTTTGCTCTTCCCGGCAACGGGACCATCCCGGCGGTTTACTCTGCCAGGGATCGCCTCGCCAAGGAAGCGGGACGGCACATCATGATGCTGGTGGAGAAGAACATCCGGCCGAGAGACATTCTCACCGAAAAGGCTTTCAAAAACGCTGTTGCCGTGGACATGGCCCTCGGCGGTTCCACCAACACGGCCCTTCACCTTCCTGCCCTCGCCCATGCGGCGGGAATCTCCCTCACCCTCGACTATTTCGAGGAGGCGAGCAGGAAAACTCCTCATATCTGCAGCATGAGCCCGGGAGGGAACCACCACATACAGGACCTTTACGCGGCCGGTGGAGTTCAGGCGGTTATGGCCCGTCTCCTCGAGGGCGGACTCATCGACGGTTCCCCTCTCACAGTGACGGGGCGTTCCGTGTCGGAAAACCTGGCAGGCGTCAAGGTCGCTGACGAAAACATCATCCGTCCCCTCGAGAATCCCTACCATGCTCAGGGAGGGCTGGCCATCCTGAAGGGCAACCTCGCACCCGAAGGCAGCGTGGTGAAGCAGTCCGCAGTGGATCCCTCCATGCTGAAGCACTCCGGACCTGCCAGGGTATTCGACGGCGAGGAGGCTGCAAGCGAGGCCATTCTTGCACGGAAGATCAACGACGGCGACGTGGTGGTCATCCGGTACGAGGGACCCAAGGGCGGCCCCGGGATGCGGGAAATGCTCGGCCCCACCGCATCCCTGGCGGGAATGGGAATGGACAAGACAGTGGCGCTCATCACCGACGGGCGCTTTTCAGGGGCGTCGAGGGGCGCATCAATAGGCCATGTATCCCCGGAAGCGGCCGCCGGCGGAAACATCGCCCTCGTGCAGGAAGGCGATACCATCGAAATCGATATCCCCGCACGGACACTGCATCTCGCGGTGTCCGACGAAGAGCTTGAGAAGAGACGGGCCGCCTGGAAACCAGCGGAAACCGTTACCGACAGCCTGTTCCTCGAAAGGTACCGGAGCGTTGTCACCTCGGGTTCCAGGGGAGCTGTTTTCGGCTAGAAGTTTTTTCATCCGCGAAGGGGCCTGATCCCGGGCCCTTTTTTTCACTGGGAGGGAATGTTGTGGGAGAAAGGGAGAAAACGGAGGCCCGGATACTCGACGCGGTGGGGACCATTCTTTCCGGTAAAGGATACGGTCATCTTGGTGTGAACGAAGTCGCCCGACAGGCCGGAATGGACAAGGTGCTCATCTACCGTTACTTCGGGGGCATGCCCCAGCTTATGAGGGCTTTTTTTTCCCGGAGAAAATACTGGCCTTCCACGTCGGAAATTCTCGAGAGCGGCGGCGAAGGCGGGGCGGATCCCGCGACAAGGGCCTATGCCATCCTGAGAGGCTATCTGAGGGAACTGAAGAAATCTGATGCGGCACGGCAGATACTTCGGGGAGAGATCGCAGGCAGGGAGGACGTCTCCGCCTGGACGGCGGACGACCGCTACCGCCAGGGGATGGAACTTCTCGGCCTCCTGCGGGACCACAACGGCGACGCGGAAGGAGTGACCGAAATGGCCGCCCTTCTCACCGCCGGATTCACTTTTCTTCTCCTGAGACGGGACGTTTCCCGGCGCTACCTCGGTCTTGACCTGTCAAAGGAAGAGACCTGGGAACGGCTGGAAAAAACAATCCACCTTCTGGTGAAACTGTTTTACGAAAAGAAAGAAACCCCGCCCGGAGAAGGGCGGGGCTGACAAGACAGGTGGGACCGGCTATTTCGATTCCAGGGCCTCCACGAGGGCTTTCCCGAAAGCGGGGAGGTCCGAAGGAGTTCTGCTGGTCACCAGCTTTCCGGAGACCACCACCGGTTCGTCGACCCACTCCGCTCCCGCGAGGACCATATCGTCCCGTATGCTCTTGTAGGAGGTGGCTTTTATGCCCTTGAGAATGCCCGCCGAGACGAGGACGCTCCCGCCGTGGCAGATGGCGGCCACTACGCCCCCTGAAGCGCTGACCTCCCGGACGAAATCCACTATGGACTTATGGGTGCGGAGGCGGTCCGGAGCCCATCCGCCGGGAACCACCACCCCGGCTACGTCCGAGGGGGAAAGATCCGCTGGGGAAGCAGTCGCCTCGATTGACGTTCCCAGTTTGCCGGTATACGCTTTTCCGGCGACGGGTCCCACGACGACCGGTTCAAAGCCGGCCTCGACGATGCGGTAGAAGGGATACCAGAACTCGAGGTCATGAACGTTTTCTTCGACGAGAACAGCGACTTTTTTCGACACTGAAATCTCTCCTTTCGATGTTTTTGAGCCCTCTTTCACTGAAGGGACTACGGTAGAGTCTAGCATGGAAACACAAAAAGTAAATCCGGAGGGGTATATTATGACAATAAGGGACAACCAGGTTATCAAAACGATTCTGGGACGGCGGAGCATCAGAAAATTCACTGCGGATCCTGTTCCACCGGAGATCAGGGACCTTCTCCTCGAATGCGGCTTTGCCGCTCCGTCGGCCCATAACCGCAGACCCTGCGTCTTCATGGCAATAGAAGACAAGAAGGTCCTGGACGATCTTGCCGAGGCCCATGACACGGGGAAAATGCTCAGGCAGGCACCCCTGGCCATAGCCGTATGCGCAGAGACGGCCCTTTATCCCGAGGGAGACCGCGCCTGGGTGGAGGACTGCGCCGCCGCACTGGAGAACATCCTTCTCGCCGCCAGGGGGCTGGGACTGGAGGGGGTCTGGCTCAAGGTCATGGACAGGCACCCCAGGAACGAAAAAATCCGCTCGATCCTCGCCGTGCCCGACTCTGTGGAAATTGTCGGCATAGCCGCCATCGGCTTCGGGGCGGAACAGAAACCGCCCTACGAAGGATTTGACCGTGCAAAGGTCCACTTCAACCGCTGGTAAAGATCCTGCCTCGACCTGAATCCGCACCCCGGCGGGGAGCGTCGCCGGGGACCCCTTGGGCGGAAAGTGCGGATTGTCGTCCGTGACAACTGCCCAGGCGCGCCCCGCGGTTCCCGGCGTTCGCCGGTTGCCTGCCTGTGAAACCGACATTCATGCCTGTTTCTCTCCCTCAGGGGATCTCTCCGCAAAGAGCGCGGAGCGAGATCTCTTCGCCCCCGGGGAAGGCTAATCCTTATGCCCGGCGACACTCCCTCTGCCTGAAAAATGCGCGGATTCAGGTCGACGAAAATACCGGATCTGCCGGTGTGAACATGGTAAAATGACAGGGTTGTGCCGAGAGCCTGCTTTTTCTGACGGCGGATCGGCTTTGGAGGTTGGAGAAGACAGATGGAAGAAAAAAAAGGTGAACTGCTTTTCGGCAAAGTGATCCCTCTTCCCCTTGTAGAGGAGATCAAGCACAGCTACCTCGATTACGCCATGAGCGTCATCGTGGGGAGGGCCCTGCCTGACGTCCGTGACGGCCTCAAGCCGGTGCAGCGGCGCATTCTGTACGCCATGATGGAACTGGGCCTCCGGTCCGGCTCCTCCTACAAGAAATCGGCCAGGGTCGTGGGCGAAACCATGGGTAAATATCACCCCCACGGCGACTCCGCCATTTACGAGACCATGGTCCGCATGGCCCAGGATTTCAGCATGAGATACCCGCTGGTGAACGGCCAGGGAAACTTCGGCTCCATCGACGGGGACCCAGCGGCGGCCATGAGGTATACCGAGGTGAAGCTCTACGAAATGGGAGAGCTCATGCTCGCCGACATCGACGAGGATACCGTGGAGTGGGGCCCCAATTTCGACGAGTCCCTCAAGGAACCCCTCTACCTTCCCTCCCTCGTCCCCAATCTGCTCGTGAACGGAAGCTCGGGCATTGCTGTGGGAATGGCGACGAACATCCCCCCCCACAATCTTTCGGAAGTGATCGATGCCCTGGAGTATATGATCGATTCCGAGGGAAACTGGGAATTCGGCGAAATCTACGCCCGGCTTCCCGGACCGGACTTCCCGACGGGGGGCATTATTCTCGGCAGGGACGGAATCATCGACGCCTACAGGACGGGACGGGGAAAGATCATCCTTCGGGGAAAGACCGTCGTTGAGGACGGAAAGCGGGGCAAAACCTCCGTGGTCATCACCGAAATCCCCTTCATGGTGAACAAGACATCCCTCATCGAAACAATCGCATCCTGCGTCCAGGAAAAGCACATCGACGGCGTGGCGGATATCCGGGACGAGTCCGACCGTGACGGGCTTCGGATCGTTCTCGATCTCCAGCGGGACGGCGACGCGGAACTCGTTCTCCGTCAGCTTTACCGGAGAACCCAGCTTCAGACCACCTTCGGCGTGATCAACCTCGCCCTTGTGAACAACCACCCCGTGGAGCTCCCCATTACGGATATGCTCTCCCACTTCCTCGAACACAGAAGAGACGTGGTCCGGAGGAGAACCCAGTTCAGGCTCGACAAGGCCCTCGCCCGGGCCCACATCGTGGAAGGGCTCGTGAAAGCCCTGGACATGATCGACAGGGTCATCGCCGTTATCAGGGGCGCCCAGACGGTACAGGAGGCAAGGGACGGCCTCGTCTCCCAGCTCGGCTTCACAGAGACCCAGGCCCAGGCCATCCTGGACATGCGGCTTCAGCGGCTCACCGGACTCGAGCGGGAAAAGCTCGAGGCGGAGCTTGCAGCCCTCTTCGCCGACATCGAGCGGTACCGGACCATCCTCGGCAACCGTTCCGCCCTTGACGGGGTCATCAGGGAAGAACTCTCGGAGCTGAGGCGGAAATTCGGCGGCCCCCGGAGGACGGAGATCATGGACAACTACGAGGAAGTCTCCATGGAGGATCTTATCCCCGAGAACGACATCGTGGTCATCCTCTCCAAGGACGGGTATCTCCGCCGGAAAGCCCTCGAAGAGTACACCACCCAGGCCAGAGGAGGCAAGGGCAAAAAGGGGAGCGGGCTGCAGGACGAGGACGAGATAGCCCTTGTGGCGGTCACCAACACCCATAAGGATATATACCTCTTCACCTCCTCGGGCAGGGCCCTCGCCATTCGGGGCCACATGATTCCTGAATCACGGACGGGGAAGGGGAAGCTCATCGGCAAGCTCGTTCCCCTCGACGAGGGAGAGACTGTAGTCTCCATGTACGGCAAAAGCCTCGAGGGAAAAAGCTTTATTTTCTTTGCCACGAAAAAGGGCATTTCCAAACGGCTTCCCCTTTCCGAAATCGCACGGCTCAACCGTGCCGGGAAAAGGGTCCTGACCCTGGACGACGGGGACGAGATCGCCCAGGTGCGGCTGACTTCGGGAAAGGACGAACTCCTCTTCATGACGGCGAACGGGCAGGGGCTCCGGGTCTCCGAAGAAGAATTCCGCCCCATGGGCCGGACCGCCCGGGGCGTGAAAGCGATCCGGCTGGACGAAGGGGACACCGTCATAAGCTGCGAAGTGGTCACATCCGACCGCCTTGCCCTCGTGATCAGTGAACGGGGAGTCTCCAAGAGGACAAGTTTTGAGGAATTCACTGTTCACCACAGGGGCGGACGGGGCGTCAAGGCCATGAACCTGGGCAGAAAAACCGGCCCGCTCGTCGGAAGCTGGGCGGTAGCCGAAGAAGACGAAATCATGGTCATCACCTCCAGGGGCCGGATGATCCGGGTCGCCGTGGCGGAGATCCCGAAGCTGAGCAGAACTGCCATGGGAACGATCACCGTTCGGCTCGACGAAGGGGATTCCGTGGCGGACGTGAGCGTGGTCTGCGGAGACGAATGCGTGGAGGAAAACAGGCCGTGAAAATTGCCCGGGACGGATATCCCCTGATAGCCTTTGTGGCCTTCATGCTGCTCGGGAGCCTGTATTTCGCTCCCATGGTGGGGCTGTTCCTGGCGCCCCTGCTCGGCCTGGTGGTCTGGTTTTTCCGGGATCCGGAAAGGGTTCCCGACGGGCCGGGATTTCTTTCCCCCGCCGACGGCAAAGTGGTGGAAGTGGAGGAAACGGAACACCCCTTTACGGGCAGGGCGGTGAAAGTGGGCATTTTTATGAATCCCCTCAGCGTTCACGTCAACCGCGTGCCCTGCGACGGAACGGTGGAATGGATGGAGTACATTCCCGGGAGGAAATGGATGGCCTTTGAACCCAAGGCCTCGGAGCTCAACGAAAGGATGTGCGTGGGCCTTGCCACCGGTCACGGGCCGGTGATGCTCGTCCAGGTAGCGGGATTCCTTGCCCGCCGCATCGTCTGCAGGCTCCGGAAGGGCGACGGGCTCGCCCGGGGCGATCGGTTCGGCATGATCAAGATGGGGTCGAGAGTCGATGTTTACCTCCCTGCCGGAGTACAGATTAAGACATCTGTGGGAAAGAAGGTTTTCGCAGGCAGAACCGTTATTGGAGGAATGCCCGGTAAAAAATCGTAGAAACCGGGGAAGCCTCCTTTCCCGGAAGATCGCACCGGACATGATGACCAGCGGCAACCTGCTGTGGGGTGCTCTGTGCCTCGCCAGATTCGACGCGGTTCCCATGTCAGGACCCTTCCAGGGACTTTCCATCCCAGCGGGGGGAATGCTTCTCGCATCCTTCATTCTCGCTCCGATACCCCTTCAACCTGCGGCGGCCGTGCTCCTGTGCTTCGTGGGGTTCATGATATCAAGCGTGCCCTGCCTGCGGCAGCCTGAAAGGACTCGGAAAGGGACTGGAGCCCCGAGGACTGGAGGGGCTCCGGATTTATATTTGGAGGTGAAATCATGGGAATCTACAGGGGGATCACCGTCTCCATCGCCGGGAGCGATTCCGGCGGAGGGGCGGGAATACAGGCGGACCTGAAAACCTGCGCCGCCCTTCGGGTGTTCGGCATGACCGTCATTACGGCTCTGACGGCCCAGAACAGCCGAGAGGTAAGCGCGGTCTGGAATGTTCCTCGGGAGATGATCCGGGCCCAGATGGACGCTCTCTGGTCAGACTTCCCCGTCGGGGCGGCCAAAACGGGGATGCTGGGCCTTCCGGAGACCATCCTGGAAGTGGCGGACGGCATACGGAGGTGGAATGTAGGCAATCTCGTGGTGGACCCGGTGATGATCGCCCAGAGCGGGGCGTCCCTGATTGCCGATGAGGCTGTGGAGGTTCTGCGGGCGGAGCTTCTACCCCTGGCGCTCCTGGTGACGCCCAATGTTCCCGAGGCGGAACGGCTTTCGGGAATGACCATAGAGTCGGTGGAAGACATGGAAAAAGCGGCTGAAGCCATCGGGAGAAAAGGCCCCGGAGCGGTTCTCGTGAAGGGGGGGCACCGGATGCAGGCCGACTCCGTCACGGATGTCTTCTATTCCAGGGGCCGCCTTCAGAGGTTCACCGACCCCCGCATCCATACGGAGAACACCCACGGAACGGGATGCACCCTGAGTGCCGCCATAGCGGCGGAGCTGGCTTCGGGTTCCTCCCTTGAAGAAGCGGTCCTGCGCGGACGGCAGTATCTCCGTCTTGCGCTGAAATCCGGCTTTCGCCCCGGGGCCGGGTGGGGATCTCTCGGACATGCGGTGACTCCCCCGTGGACGGAAAAATAGGACTCGCAGATCTTTCCCCCAGGTCCTGGGCAGATGCTCTGGAGCGGGCGCGGCGGCTGCGCCCGCTGGTCTATACCATCACCAGCTTCGTGTCTGCCTCCTTCCAGGCGGACGGGACCCTTGCCGCCGGAGGCTCTCCGGTGATGTCCCGGTGTCCCCTCGAGGCGGCGGAGCTGGCGTCTTCGGCCGACTCCATCGTGATCAACACGGGAACTCCGGACGAGAGTTCCCTCCTGGCCATGAACCGGGCCGTGAAGGCAGGGAAAAATATCGTCTTCGACCCCGTGGGCTACGGAGCGACCGCCTTCAGGACAGCCGCCGTCAACAGTCTTCTTTCAGCCTGTCACCCCTCCGTCATCAAGGGAAACTACGGAGAAATCCGGCTGCTTGCCGGGCAGGCAGGGGAGGTAAGGGGCGTGGATTCCGGAAGCGAAACGGCCCCTCTCGTCCCGGCCATTCAGGCCCTCGCCGGGCGAACCGGTGCCCTTATTTGCGCCACGGGTCCTGTGGATGTCCTTGCCGACGGAGTGTCGGCCATCGTCTTTTCCGGGGGAAGCCCTCTCATGGCGAAGATTTCTGGAGGGGGCTGCCTTCTCGGGTCCCTTATGGGGGTGCTTATTTCCGGGGGGGCCGCAGCGGGCACCTCGGCGGCAATCGTCATGCTCCGCCTCGCGTCGGAACGGGCGGAGGAGAGGGCAGCAGGGCCGGGCTCATTCCGGGCGGCCCTGCTGGATGAACTAGCGTCCCTTGCGCCGGAAGATCTGATGTCCCAGGGGTGGCGGATGTGCGCACCGCCGGAAGGAGGAAAGGGAGCATGAATCTCAGAGACGCTTTGAAACTGTATGTCATCCCCGACAGCAGGGTCGGGGCTCCCCGTTCCATCGAAGAGCAGGCTGTCCTTGCCATCGATGGCGGAGCAACCATGATCCAGCTCAGGAACAAGGAGATGAGCGGCCGGGAACTGTACGAAACCGCCTGCAGGCTTTCCTCCCTCTGCAGGCGCAGAGGAGCTGCCTTCGTGGTGAACGACCGCTTCGACATCGCCCTTGCCGCCGGAGCCCACGGTGTCCACCTCGGGAAGGAAGACCTTCCGGTAGGGGTTGTCAGGAAGATCGTGCCCACGGGGTTTCTCATAGGGGCGACCGCCCACTCCATAGAGGAAGGGCGGGAGGCGGAGAAACAGGGAGCGGATTACGTCGGGATCGGCGCCGTCTTTCCCACAGGCACGAAAAATGTCGTCTCGGTGATCGGCGTCGACGCTGTCAGGGCGATCCGCGAGGCCCTTTCTCTTCCATCGGTGGCCATCGGGGGGATCAACGAGGAAAACGCCGCTGAAGTCCTCTCCGCCGGGGTGGACGGAATCGCCGTAGTGGCGGCCGTCGTGGGAAGACAGGATATCGCCGGGGCCGCCCGGCGGCTGGCGGAGATTGTGTTCAGAGGAAAACCCTGAATGTGAGCAGGAGGGTCAGCAGAACAGCCCCGCTGCCTGTAAGCAGAAGAATCACAGGAAGAGTAAGGGGAGGTCCGTTCTCCTCGTCCCTTTCCGCTTTCGGCTCCGGTGAAACCGGCGTCCCGCCCCCGGAGGGAACTTCCGGCTCGGCCATCCGGAGCCTGGCGTTTCCTTCGAGGGTCACCACTCCGCTGAACTCGTCGGAAAGCCGCGTCAGGATGGTGAAATTTCCCGGGCGATCTCTGTGGACGGAAAGCACTTCAGCCCTCACTGCGCCGTCGAAGCCGGGGTCGACGGCGCGTAGACTTTCCCTGAGGGGGGATTCCTCCGAGGGGAGGGTGACGACGATATAATCTCCCTTTTTCAGTGCTGCCGCCGGCACTCCCCGCACGGGATCGATACCGGGAGTGCAGGGAATCGGGAAGCTGATGCCCTCTCCCGACTCGCCCTGCTCGATCACGGGCGCTCCTTCGGTGAGAACGTCCGGGGGAAGCAGATCCGCAAGTTCGGAGGAGCTTTTTCTTTCCGTCTTGATGTACGCCTTCGCCCTGTAGCCCAAACGGGCTGCTATCTCCTCCCCGGTCCGCTCCTCCAGGGTCCTGTTTCCTCCCTCCCCCTTGTCGAGGCATTCCCTCACCGCTTCGGGAGCGAGCACTTCCCCGAGAATTCCCTCGAGAGACGAAAGAAGGGTCGGCGGAAGTTTTTTTCTCATTTCCTCCCGGCGGGCCGACAGCGTTCCCGTATGGGCGATGAAGTCCCTTATCTCCGAATCCACGGAAACTGCCGTATCGTCATCATCTCCGCTGCCGGCATACCCTATGCCCGAGGTACAGACTCCGGCCGGGGAGAGGATTTCGTAAAAGAAAGCCGCGATCTTTTCGGTCTTGGATCTCCTGATGGAAAGAAAGCACTTCAGAATATTCAACGGTATGATTTGCTGAGCATCGGACACCTCGAAAATCTCCTCTTCATGGTGCGTAGTACAAAGATTATAAAGGAGTTTGTTCCCCCGGAGAAGGGCACAATTCCCGCCGGGTTATTTTCCCCCCTCGAAAAACGGGGAGAGGGATGTCCTCCTCAGCACGTGGACCAGCCCCATGCCCAGAATCGCGCCGGGGATGCTGCTCGCAAGAAAGGCCCCCATAAGCACTGACAGCCCCGCAGGCTTCCCGAAGGCAGGGCCGAGAATCCAGGCTGAAATCGCCGCCCCCGCAAACCCCGTGCCGAGAGGCTCGGCCAAGGCTGCCCTGGAGGTCCTGAAATATCTGAAAGCCAGTCCGGCCGCCAGGGCGCCGGGGATGCTCCCGGGGAAGGCAAAGAGAGTGCCCGTTCCCGTCATGTTCCGAACGAGGCTGGTGACGAAGGCGGCGCCGGCGGCCCACCATGGTCCCAGGGCTGCCCCGGCGAGGACGTTCATGGTGTGCTGGAAGGGGTAACACCGCGTGGGCCCCATGGGGAAGGAAACGCCTGACAGAAGAATCCCGGCTGCCACAAGGAGCCCGGCGAAGGTCAGTTTTCTGATTCGGGCTTTCCCGTTACCTTTCAGCAACGATTTCATAGATGTTCACTTCCTTGTCGATCATTCCCCACTGAAGGGCGAAATCAGCGAAGGCTTTCCAGCGGACGATGTCGAGCCGGGTATCAGGCCCGAACCAGGCCCTCGTTTTTTCAAAGGCTTTTCTTTCCATCTCCCTCGGGGCTTCCGGAACGGCCTCGAAATAGAGAGCAAGGGCCTCCTCCGGACGGGCCGCCGTGAAAGCGATGGCTTCTTCCACTGCGTCGAGGAACCGCCGTATCGTTTCCGCTTTCCTGTCCCAGGTCATCGTCCCGGTCACGAATACCAGTTCGTCATAGGCGGGGATGCCGAATTTCTCGAGCTCGAAGAAGGATGCGGGATATCCTTCCATCTCCATGGCGACGGGCTCGTAATTCTTGAAAGGCCCCATGACGGCGTCTACCTTGCCTGCCGCCAGGGACTGAAGGATGACGAATCCCACGTTTACCGGCGTGTACTTTTTGATCCCGTTGATGGCTGCGAAGGCGCCGAGAAGGTGGTCCATCATGCCGGGAACGGTATAGCCGATGGTCTTTCCCTCAAGGTCGGCAGGAGAATCTATTCCCTTCCCGTCAAGAAAGAGGAGGGTCGAGAGGGGGCTTCCCACGAGGCGCCCCACGGCCTTCAGCGGTATTCCCCCTGAAGCCGCGATGATCGCCTGGGGTTGGTACGAAAGAGCGATGTCCACATGCCCGGCGGCGGCGAGCTTCAGGGGGTCGGCGCTGTCGGAGGGGCTCCGCAGTTCCACCGAAAGACCGTGCTTCGAGAAGATGCCTCCCTGGCTTGCGACGAAGAGGGGGACATGGTCCACGTTGGGGAACCAGTCGAGCATCAGGGTAAGCTTTTCTTCTCCCCCGGCGGGTGAGACAAGGAACAGCAGAACAAGAAGCATCAGGCAGGCGCGGTTTCGTTTCATGATATTCCCTCCAATTATAGAGATAATAACGGCAAGGAATCCATCACCGTTTCTTTTCCGCCCATCGGACGGTTTTATTTTCGAGGAAGCAGACGGCTCCCCACAGGGAGAGGCTGACTGCCGAAAGGACGACGATAGAGGCAAAGACGAGATCAACCCTGAGGCGGGCATTTGCCTGCATCATCAGGAAACCGAGGCCGTCCAGGCTTCCCACCCATTCGCCGATGACGGCGCCGATGGCCGCCACCGAGACGGCAACCCTCAGGCCGGCGAAGAAATAGGGAAGGGCCCAGGGCCAGTAAAGGTGGCGCAGGGTCGTCAGGAAGCCGGCTCCCATGACGGAAAAAAGGGTTTTCAGGTCGGGATCGCAGCTCTTGAACCCCTGCAGCAGGGTCACCGTCACCGGGAAAAAGATAATCACCGCCGCCATGGCCACCTTGCTCCCCATGCCGTAACCGAACCAGACCACCAGAAGGGGAGCGGCTGCGAAGACCGGAATCGCCTGGGATGCGATCAGCAGGGGAGAAAGGGCTTTTTCGAGAGCGGGAGAGAAAAACATGGCAATGGACAGGGGGATGCCCACCGCAAGGGAGAGAAGGATCCCGAGAAGTATTTCCAGGGTCGTGGTCAGCCCGTGCCTTAGGAGGAGAGGGGCCTCCGTCGCGAGAACGAGCGCCACCCTTGAAGGAGCGGGAAGAAGAAAGGGCGGAAGGTTGAACATCCTGCAGAAGACCTCCCAGAAAGCCAGAAACGCGACGAGAAACAGCAGGGGAAGGGCCGCCTTTCTCATCGGGAACCCTCCTGGAGGAGATTCAGAAGCCGTCGCTTTATCCCCGGGAAGGACGGCGAATCTTCTCTCGAGTCCTTTGTTCCTTCCGGCCGGAAAATCTCCAGGATTTTCATCGGAGGAGGGGAGAGCAGCAGGATGCTGTCGGCCAACAGAAGGGCCTCTTCCACGTCGTGGGTCACCATGAGGATGGTTTTCCCGAAGCGGGACTGCAAAAGGAGAAGCAGTCCACGAAGGGTCCGCCTGGTTATGGCGTCGAGGGCGGAAAGGGGTTCGTCCAGGAGGGCGACCGGTGCGTCGAACAGGATCGTCCGTGCCAGGGCACACCGCTGGGCCATCCCTCCGGATACCTGCCCGGGGAAATAGTCTTCCCGGCCTGAGAGCCCCAGCAGGGAAAAGAGATCCGCCACCCTGCGGAAATCTTCTTCCGTGGGCGTTCTTCTTACCATCACGGGCAGAAGGGCGTTTTCCGTCATGGTCTTCCAGGGGAGCAGAAGGTCTTTCTGGGCCATGTAGCCCGCCGCGCCTCTCAGGTCCGGTATTTCCCGGCCGTCGAGGGAGATGCGGCCGCCGTCCCGTGGAAGAACTCCCATGAGCATGTTGAACAGGGTGCTCTTGCCGCATCCCGACGGTCCAAGGAGCACGGTAAAACTTCCCCGTTCGGCGGAAAGGGAGAAATCGGAAAAAACAGGACGACTTTCAAAACTCTTGGAGAAGGATCTGATTTCAAGCATAAAAAACTCCCGGCTGGAAATGCCGGGAGCGGAAGTCTTCATGCATTTGCTTCAGCAAAACACACACTTCCCTTCGCCGGCATGACCCGGATCAGGTTCCAGGGGTCGGAGCCCAAAAGCTCCCTCTCAGCCGGTTCACGCCGACTCCCCCAGTTGCTGTCATGGGTACGATACTCTTTCCGGGGCTATTTGTCAATTTCCCGGTTTTCCCCTAAATCCGCAGGCAGCGGATTTAGGGGCACTGGAAAAGTTGAAAACAGGGAGGGAAACGGGGATAATTTGTCCAACCACGATGAAGGAGGCCGAAAGGATGGAGTATGTCACGGTAAAAGCCCCGGGGAGTTTCGGCGACCGGGAGGTTCTCCTGCATTTCTTCCGTGGGGGAAGTGACCCGGACACACCAGCGGTTCTGCTTCTGCACGGCGTTCACGGCTGGGCTTCCCCCATGGAGGGAAACAAGTACGGCTTCCTGGCCGGAGAACTCGCTGCTCATGGAGTTTCCGCCTGCATCGCAGAAAGCTCCCGGCTGAGAAGGGACAGGGAAACCTTCGGCGACGACAGAACTTCCTGGGCGAAAACAGCTTTCCGCGGAAAGACCCTTTCCATGGAAGTCTTCGACGCGTGCTCGGCCTTTGAATGCTTCTGCCGTACATTTTCGGTCTCATCCCCCGTTCTCTGGGGGTTTTCCCTCGGAGGGCTTATCGCTGTTCTCATGGCGGGGAAGAAAACGGCCGGCTATATTGCCTCCGCAGGGCTGACTCCTCCCCGGGAAAGAAATGCCGCCGGGCTCATTGTCTCCGGCAGCGGCGACGAACTACGGCCCGAAGCATCCGCCGTGCTCTCCCTGCCTATCCTCGACAACATCGGCGACAAGACCGAACTTCTCCGGGCCGCTTCGGACGCCTCTCCCGCCTTTGCCCTCTTTTTTTACGGAAGCCGCGACGAAAGCTTCAGCGAAGAGTCCTCCCGGAGGATTTTCGACAGGCTCCCCCTCCCTGAAACGAGAAAGAAATTCTGCATCATAGAGGGAGCGGATCATTCTTTTCGTAAAAAAGAAGGGGTCCCCTCCCGGGAACCCCTTGAGCAGATGCTTCTCATCTCCATGGCTGCCCTGGATCGACATTTAGGAGGGAAAGAATCCACGGGCCGAACAGAAGGGTAAGAACCCCTCCTACGGCCAGGAAGGGAACCAACGGAACGGCGTCTTTTCTGCGCAGTTTTCCTGCGGCAAGCAGGGCGACGGAGAACACGCCCCCCGCCATGAAACCGAGGTAGAGCGTCAGCAGGGTCAATTTCCACCCCAGGATCATCCCTGCGCCCGCCGTCAGAGTGGCATCTCCCCAGCCCATGCCTCCCCCTGATAGAAGAATGATGACGGCGATAATTGCAAAGCCTGCGGCAGCGCCGTAAAGCCCGTCGAGAAGGGAGCCTCCTTCGGGCAGCAGTCTGAGGACGATGCCGCATATCCCCATGGCGAGGGGGAAAATATCGAAAATATAGCCTTCCTCGAGGTCGGTAAGGGCGTTGAGAAAGAGACCGAAGGCCGTCACCATTGAAAAAAACAGGGCAACGGAAAGACCCCAGCGCCAGGCAAGCACCCCTCCCATTGCGGCCCCGCAGATTTCCGCCGCCACGTACCGGAAGGCGATTCTGCCGCCGCAGTAGCGGCAGCGGCCCCTGAGAACCATCCAGGACAGGACGGGAACGAGATCCCTCCAGCCCAGGACGGCACCGCACCGGGGACATTGCGACCTGCTGCCGCCCCACCACGGCGTGCCCGCGACACTGCGCCCGGCGACCACGTTCAGAAAAGAGCCCAGGGAAGCTCCCAGAAGAGTGAAGAACAGAACGACCGGCCAGGAATTCACGCTATTTCCCCCCCAGGGAACAAACGGATATGGAGATATTTATAGCATACTTCGACAGGTTTCTCAGGAAAAAATTGAACACCTGCCTAGAAATATCGTATAATTCAATGGAAGGGGAATTTCGTTTCGGATAATGAAAAGACAAAGCGAGGAGGGAGACCCATGTCCGGAAAAGTACTCGTGGCGGTCGATATGAGCAAGATGTCCGAGGAGGTATTTGCCTACGGATGCTCCTTGGCACTCCGTCTCAAGGCCGAGGCGGCGTTTATCCACGTCCTGCCTCACCCCACCCTCTGGCGGGGGTACGAACCCTGGCTGCCTCCCGAGATTGACGCGGAAGTGGCGGAAATCGCACGGAAGAAGCTTGACTACTACTTCAAAAAGACGAAAAAAGATCTTCCGGAACTGGAAAATGTGGAATACAAGATGGTGGTCAAGGAAGGGAACCCCTCGGACGTCATCATGAACTACGCCAAGGAGAACGACTTCAATCTCATCGTCATCGGCTACAGGGGCCAAAGCACCATAGAGCGTCTCGTCGTGGGAAGCACGGCCTCGAACGTGGCGAGATACGCCCACTGCTCCGTGCTCATCTACAGGCCGGGCCTGCAGATACTCTGAACAGAAGAAAAAGGGAGAAGAGCGAGGGCATCTTCTCCCTTGGTTTCATTTTTTCTTTCCAAAGCCGTAGCGCTGCTGTCCGTACGTCTTCCCCGCATTTTCAGATGCTTTCGCGGAGGCCGAATTTTCCAGCGATGCCTGGAGTTGCCGTGCCAGAGCTTCCTTCCGTCTCTTTTCCTCTTCCTCCTCAGGATCCGTCCCGAGCCCTCTGTCCAGGTACCCCAGTTCAACAAGGGCCTGGACGTACCGGATGTCCAGGTCCATGCCGTCGGCAATCTGTTCCACGTTGAAGTTCTCTTTTGAATGATCCCTGAGGAACTCCCGGACCTTCGGGTAAAGGTCGTCGATTTCATCGAGACACGTTACGCATATCTTTCCGCGGGTGGCACTGAAAAGCCGTCCGCACAGCTTGCATGTTATCAGGTTCACTGCGTCATCCTCCCTCCCCGTTCCGGATAACTATATCATTTTTCCACAGGCTGATAAAGATGGCGAAACCTCCCTAAATCCGCAGGCACCGGCGACATTCCCTCTGCCTGAAAAACCTGCGGATTTAGGACCTCAGGCGCAGGGAATGAAGAGACCATAGGTAGTGTATACAGTATACTATACTTTTTCAAAGTTCCTCCGTTCGCTTTTCTGATAAGATATTGCCCGTCTGTTTTTGTTTCATCAAATGAAAATTATCGAAAGGGGAAAAACGAATGAAACCTATTATGGTGGATCATATTGGAATTGCCGTCAAATCCATCGACGAAGCTCTCGCATTCTGGCAGTCTGCTCTCGGCGTCCAGTGCACCGGTGTTGAAGAAGTTGAGGAGCAGAAAGTCAAGACGGCCTTTCTTCCCATAGGCGATACGGAAGTGGAACTCCTCGAGGCCACCTCTGACGAAAGCCCCGTGGCAAAGTTCATCGAGAAAAAAGGAGAGGGAATCCACCACCTTGCCATCAGGGTGGAAAACATTGAAACCGCCCTTGCGGAGCTGAAGGGAAAGGGCATACGGCTCATTGACGAAACGCCCCGGTACGGGGCCGGAGGCGCGAAGATCGCTTTTGTGCACCCCAAGTCTACCGGCGGCATTCTTTTGGAAATCAGTGAAAGGTAGGTGCCGTCATGTCACACCGAACAATAGATGAATTGTGTGAGGAGTTGTTGAAGAAGCACGAGGAAGCGCAGGGAGGAGGGGGCCCGAAGGCGATAGCGAAGCAGAAGGAGAAGGGGAAGGGCACGGCGCGTGAGC